>DBFBKG010000129.1:0-36596 GCA_048203815.1 Collinsella sp.
CTCATGCCGATACCCGCCAGACGCACGTGCATGCCTTCTTGCCAGATATTGTCGAGCAGCTCGAGCGCTACGGCCACAAAGATATTCTCGTCGTCGGTGGGGTGGGGCAAGCGGCGCTGTGCCGTGCGTCCGCTACCGTAAGAGTATTTGAGCTTGAGCGTTACGGTTCCGCCCGTCAGCCCTTGACGACGTAGGCGGCGCCCAACCGACTCGCCCAGCAGCGCAATCGCCGCCTCGATATCCCCACGCTCAGTCAAATCCTTCGCAAAGGTGCGCTCATTGCTCACCGATTTAACTTCACGTTCGTCATCCAGGCCGGTGACCTCGGATACTTCGAGCCCCAAAGCACGCTGACGCATGCGCTCGCCATTCACGCCAAAAATTGCAGCCAGGGTGGACTCTGGCGCGCGTGAAAGCTCGCCGAGTGTATAGATGCGCATGCGACGCAGTCGCTCCTCGGCCGAACGCCCGATTCCGCTCATGGCAGATACCGGCAGCGCAGCCAAAAAGCGCTGTTCCGTACCGGGGCGCACAATGGTCAGACCAAACGGCTTGTCGCGCTCGCTTGCGATTTTGGCCACGGTCTTGTTGCAGCCGACGCCGATGGAACACGTCACCCCCAGCGCCGCAACGCGGTCGCTCATGCGCCGTGCTACCAGTAGCGGATCCTCGGGCGCAAACCGGCCCGGCGTAATATCGATAAAGGCCTCGTCGATGGACACGCGCTCCACGCGCGGTGTCTCATCGGCGAGAATCGCCATGACCTGCGCGCTCACCTCACGGTAGCGATCAAAGTGTCCGTGCGTCCAAATGGCCTGCGGGCACAGGCGCCGCGCCTCGGCCGAGGCCATGGCAGAATGCACGCCAAAGCGACGAGCCTCGTACGAACACGTGGACACGACGCCGCGTGACTCGGCGTCTCCGCCCACGATGAGCGGCTTTCCGCGCCATTCGGGATGATCGAGCATCTCCACGCTCGCAAAAAATGCATCGAGGTCCATCAGGCCCACCGCCGGACCCGTCCAGGGCGGCGGCGTGACGCCCGCAGCATCCTCATAACCGTATGTATGTTCGCGTCTTTCCATGTCATGAGTATACCGCGCAGCTCATGTGGGGTGCGTGTATGTGCTTGCAAATCGCGAATTCTTGTCTAAGATATGGATTTGCCCTCGACTACACCGAAGAAGTTGGTCTCACGGACTTCACCTGCCCGCGTCGATGGCGTATTATGTTCAACTGTTTGTTTGTAGTTGCAGCCTAAAGCTGCTTGGTTGGAGGAGTTTCCTTTGGCAGTCAAGATTCGCCTTGCTCGTCACGGCGCTAAGAAGCGTCCGTACTACCGTGTCGTCGTCGCCGATTCCCGCGCCCCGCGTGACGGTCGTATCATCGAGGAGGTTGGCCGCTACAATCCGATGACCGCCCCCAAGACCATTAACCTCGACCTCGAGAAGATTGCTGACTGGCAGTCCAAGGGCGCTCAGCTCACCGACGCCGTCGCCGCTCTGGTCAAGGCCGCCAACGAGGGCGAGAAGACCGAGACCGTCGTCAAGAAGTCCAAGAAGCAGCTCACCAAAGAGGCCGAGGCCGCTAAGGCTGCCGCTGAGGCCGCTGAGGGCGCCGAGGAGTAAATCGTGCCTGAGGTTGACGCTGCACAGCTCGAGGGTGAGGCAATGCTCTCAGATCGCATCGCCGATCTCGTCGAATATCTCGTTGTTCAGATCGTCGACGACCCGGATTCCGTGAGCCTCGAGGTCATCGATGGCGAAGACGCCTCTACGATTGAGGTTTCGGTTGCCGAGGATGACGTCGCTAAGGTCATCGGCCGTCGTGGCCGTACCATCAAGGCCATTCGCACGCTCGCCCGTGCACTGGCCGCTCGCCTCGACACTGCTGTCGAGGTAGAGGTTCTGGGCTAGGACCTTGAGGTCCCAGTACAAAAACATCGCCCGTGTGGTCAAGCCGCACGGAAGGAAGGGGGAGGTCCTCGCGCAGCCGCTGCGGGGGCTTCCTTCTGTATTGGAGCCGGGTATGCGTGTCGCCTTGACGCCGCCGGCGCTCAAGCGCGACCGTTTTTGCACGGTCGTATCCGTCACCGATACGGGCGATGGCGATCTGGTCTCGTTTGAGGGCATAGACGACTTGACGGCCGCCGAGGGCATCACCGGATGCTACGTGCTGGCCAATCGTGACGACTTCGAGCTCGATTCGCTCGACGCCGCCTATACCGACCTCATGGGTCGCGAGGTGGTCGACGAGCGCTTTGGGTCGCTCGGCACGATTGTCGAGATCATGTCGACGCCCGCCAACGATGTTTGGGTTGTCGAGGGCGATCGGTACGGCGAGGTGCTGATTCCCGTGATCGAGCAGGTTGTGCTCGATCTTCCCGACACAGGAACAATTTCCGTCCACGTTATGGACGGCTTGATCGATATGGACAAGTAGGGAGGACAGCATGCTGATTGAGACCCTTTCGGTCTTTCCCGAGATGTTTGAGCCCGTCATGTCCACGTCGATTTTGGGCCGCGCCCGTAAGGCCGGCCTTTTTGATTTTAAGGCGTATAACCTGCGCGACTGGACGCACGACCGCCATCGTACCGTCGATGACGAGCCGTATGGCGGCGGGCAGGGCATGCTCATGAAGGTCGAGCCCATTGCCGAGGCAATCGAGGCCATCAGCTCCGAGGGTCCCAAGCCCACCGTGGTGTTCTTCACCCCCTGCGGCGAGCCCTTTACGCAGCATGTGGCCGAGCGCCTGCTCAAAAGTGAGCGCCTGCTGTTTGTGTGCAGTCGCTACGAGGGTGTCGACGAGCGTGCCTATGCGTATGCCGACGAGCGTCTGTCGATTGGCGACTACGTGCTCACGGGCGGCGAGCTGCCCGCTATGGTCGTGGCCGATGCCGTCGTACGGCTCATTCCCGGAGCCTTGGGCGACGAGATGAGCAATGTCGACGAGTCCTTCTCGACCGCCGAGGACGGTGGCCTGCTCGAGTACGCGCAGTACACCCGCCCCGCCGAGTTTAATGGCGAGGGCGTGCCTCCAGTACTCGTAAGCGGCGACCACGCCAAGGTCGATGCCTGGCGTCGCAAAAACGCCATCGAGCGTACCTGTCGTTGGCGTCCCGATCTTATCGAGACGGCACACCTTACGCCCGAGGAGCGCGCGTACGCGCAGGAGATCCTGGACGCTTCGTATTCGCAGAGCGAGGAGTGAGAATGGTCGCATCGCAGCATTCTGCCCTGAGGGGCGCCTTTGAGTGGATCGTAATCGTTGCGATCGCGCTGGTCGCAACCTTCTTGATTCGCTCGTTTGTGGTCGAACCCTTTGTGGTGCCCACCGGCTCCATGGAGTCCACGATTGAGATCGGCGATCAGATTCTGGCGCAGAAGGTGACGCTCGAACTCGGACAGCCCGTCAAGCAAGGCGATATCGTGGTGTTCCACAACCCCGATGCCACGTCCGAGCATGACGTGCTGGTGAAGCGCGTCATCGCCACGGCCGGCCAGACGGTCGACCTGCAGGACGGCAAGGTCGTCGTCGACGGCCAGGCGCTCGATGAGGACTATACGACCGGCATGAGCTGGCCGCTTTCGGTCCAAGCCCCCGGCGCTCAGGTGAGCTATCCCTACACCGTCCCTGACGACTGTGTGTGGGTGATGGGCGACAACCGCGAGAACTCTGCTGACTCCCGCTACTTTGGCCCGGTCGACCGCTCCGACTTGATCGCCGTGGCGCTTGTACGCTACTGGCCGCTCAACCGTATCGGCGCTATCGACTAAAAACCGCTATAGTACAGTACCTAACCGTGTAATCGTTTCGACGAGGGGATATTAGAGGCATGAACGCTTCATCGCTTTCCTTCCAAGACATCATCCTGCGCCTCCAGCAGTACTGGGGCGAGCAGGGCTGCGTCATTATGCAGCCCTATGACTCCGAGGTCGGTGCCGGTACCTTCCATACCGCGACCACGCTGCGCTCGCTCGGTCCCGCCGAGTGGCGCACCTGCTATGCGCAGCCCTGCCGCCGTCCCGCCGATGGCCGCTACGGCGAGAACCCCAACCGCATGCAGCACTACTATCAGTTCCAGGTGCTCATCAAGCCCTCGCCGGTCAACGCCCAGGAGCTTTACCTGGGTTCGCTGGCCGCCATTGGCCTGGACCCCAACGACCATGACGTCCGCTTTGTCGAGGACGACTGGGAGAGCCCGACGCTCGGCGCCTGGGGCCTTGGCTGGGAGGTCTGGCTCAATGGCATGGAGGTCACGCAGTTTACGTACTTCCAGCAGGTGGGCGGCATCGAGGTCGACCCCGTGCCCGTCGAGATCACCTATGGCCTGGAGCGTATCGCCATGTACGCCCAGGGCGTCAACTCGGTCTACGACCTGGTGTGGAGCTATCTGCCCGACGGCACGCCCATGACCTACGGCGACGTGTTCCTGGAGAACGAGCGCGAGTTCAGCGCTTACAACTTTGAGGTCGCCAACGTCGAAATGATGCGTCAGAAGTTTGACGACTACGAGGCTGAGTGCCACTCCTGCCTGGAGCGCAAGCTGCCGCTGCCGGCATATGACTGCGTCATGAAGTGCAGCCACGCCTTCAACCTGCTCGATGCCCGCGGTGCGCTGTCCGCAGTCGAGCGCGCCAACTACATTCTGCGTGTCCGCGCCGTCGCCAAGGCGTGCTGCGAGGCCTACATGGCCGAGGTCGCCGGAGTCAACGAGAATGCCGACCAGGAAGGCGAGGTGGCGTAAGCCATGGCAGACGCTAAGGATTTCCTGTTTGAGATCGGTACGGAGGAAATGCCCTCTGCACCGCTGAACAATGCCGTCAAGCAGCTTGGCACCATGATTGCCAAGGGTCTCGACGAGGCCGGTCTGGCCCACGGCGAGGTCCGCGTGATCTCGAGCCCGCGTCGCCTGGCTGCGCTCGTTGCCGACGTTGCCACCGCGACCGATGAGGTTCACGAGGTTAAGCGTGGCCCCGCGGCCAACATCGCCTTCGACGCCGACGGAAACGCCACCAAAGCCGCCCAGGGCTTCGCCCGCAAGTGCGGTGTGGCTGCCGAGGACCTGGTCCGTCGCGAGGACACCGACGGCCGTGAGTACGTCTTTGCCGAGAAGAACATCCCTTCTGCCCCGGCCACCCCGATTCTGACGGCCCTGTGCGAGAAGACCATCGCCGGCCTGCAGTGGCCCAATTACCGCTCTCAGCGCTGGGGTCACGAGCACGCCACGTTCGTGCGTCCGGTCCGCTGGATCTGCTGCCTTTTGGGCGAGGATGTCGTGCCCGTGTCCTTTGCTGACGTGACGAGCGGCAATACCACGCGCGGCCATCGCGTGCTTGGCCCCGGTGACCATGTGGTCGCCAGCCCCGCTGTTTACGAGCAGGTGCTCGAGGATGCCGGTGTGCTTTCTGCCGAGCGCCGTCGCGAGGCCATCCTTGCCGGTATCGCCGAGGTCGAGGCTGCGCGCCCCGGCTGCCACGTCGATACGCCCAAGAAGGTCTTTGAGGAGGTCATCAACCTCTGCGAGTGGCCGACGGTGCTCGTCGGCACCTTCGATGAGGAGTTCCTCAAGGTGCCGCACGAGATCATCTGCGAGTCTATGCTCACCAATCAGCGCTACTTCCCGATCTATGACGGCGAGGGCAAGCTGACGCGTGAGTTTGTGGTCGTCTCCAACAGCAAGCCCGAGAATGCCGAGCGCGTGATCGACGGCAACGAGCGTGTCGTGCGCGCCCGCCTGGACGACGCCAAGTTCTTCTACGAGGAGGATCTGAAGATCTCCCTCGACGAGTTCCGTGAGCGTCTGGCCAAGGTCGCCTTCCAGGAGAAGCTCGGCAGCGTGCTCGCCAAGTCCGAGCGTATTGAGCAGCTCGCGCTCGCTATTGCCCGCGAGGCTCACCTGGGTGCCCACCTGGCCGCCGACGCCGGCCGCGCCGCTCACCTGTGCAAGGCCGACCTGGTGTCCAACGCTGTCGTCGAGTTCACGAGCCAGCAGGGCGTGATGGGCGGTTACTACGCCAGCGCGATGGGGGAGAACGACGAGGTCGCTCACGCTATTCGCGATCACTATCGTCCCCGCTTTGCCGGTGACGAGCTCCCCGAGGGCACCGCTGGCTGCATCGTGGCCTGCGCCGACAAGCTCGATACCATTGCCGGCATCTTTGCCATCGGCGAGCCCCCGACCGGCTCTTCCGACCCGTACGCGCTGCGTCGTGCCGCCATCGGCATCATCAACATCCTTCGCGACCGTCTGCCGATCGACCCCACGTCGCTCATCGACTTTGCGCTCGAGCTCTATAGCGAGCAGGGCATTGAGTTCGACGCCGCCGAGGTCGCCCAGCAGGTTCGCGACTTCTTCCACGGCCGTTTGGTGAGCATGGCCCGCGACGAAAAGATCCCGGCCGACACCGTTGCCGCCGTTTCCGCGGTGCACATCATTGCCCCGTCGGTCTTCTTCGCCCGCTGCGCCGCCCTCGATGAGGCCCGCAAGAACGACGCCGAGACCTTCGACAACCTGGCGACCGCTTACGCCCGCGCGGCGCATATCTCCAAGCCCGAACTGGGCGCGGAGTACGATCGCGCTCTGATGGGCGAGGTCGAGCTTGCGCTTGCCGACGCCTCCGAGGCCGCTCAGACCGCCGTCGATGCCGCGCTTGCTACCGAGGATTATCCTGCCGCATTCGCTGCCCTCGCCGCCCTGCGTGCCCCCATCGACCGTTTCTTCGACGAGGTTATGGTCATGGACAAGGACGAGCAGCTCCGCGATAATCGCCTTAAGCTGCTCAACCGCTTCGAGGCCGTTTTCTCCGGCATCGCCAACATCGGCGAGCTTGCCCGCAAAAAGTAAGCTAGCCTGCGCATAAGCGCAAAAGGAGCCCCGCATGGATTGCCCGGTCACCGCTCGTCCCACCGTTATCGTTATCTCCGACTCGCTCGGTGATACCGCTTGTGAGGTGGTGCTTGCGGCGTCCGGGCAATTTGATGAAGGGGCTTTTCGTGTTTTACGTCTGCCTAAGGTGACCTCGGTGGAGCAGGTTAAGTCGTTTGTGGGCCCGCATGTCGATGCGGACCATCGCGATATCGCCGTATTCCACACAATTGTCGATCCGGCGCTTCGTGCTCGCGTGCTCGACTACTTGGGCATGCTGCACATTCGCTCGGTCGACCTGATCGGCCCGACGCTTGCCGTGCTGTCGTCGCTCATCGGTGTGCCTCCCAAGGGCGTTGCGGGTGTGATTCACAAGACCGATGACCGGTATTTCCACCGTATCGAGGCCATGGAGTATTTCGTTGAGCACGATGACGGACGCGGTTGCGACGATCTGTCGGCTGCCGATATCGTTTTGCTGGGCGTGTCGCGCACATCCAAGACGCCGCTGTCGATGTATTTGGCCTATCAGGGCTACAAGGTCGCCAACGTTCCGTTGGCGCACGGTATGGAGCCGCCCAAGTCGATTTACAAGGTCGATCCGATGCGTCTCTTCGGTCTGATTTCGACCGTCGATGTAATTTCCGAGATTCGCGATAGCCGCCTGGGCGACGACTATGCCCGTGCCGTCGCCGGTTCCTATGCCGAGCCCGAGAGTGTGCGCAGTGAGCTCGAGGAGGCTCGTGCCCTCATGAAACGTCTGGGTTGCTTTGTGGTGCGCACCGACGGCAAGGCGATCGAGGAGAGTGCCTCCGAGATCATCGCTCACCTCGAAGAGATTCAAGAGGCAAGAGCCCGCCGCGCCGCCCGCCGCGCTCAACAAAAGTAGCTTATTGGGTTAGCTAAAAATACCTGAAATTGATAAAGCGCTTTATCAGTTTCTACCGCTTTTGACATGCAATTAGACTGTAGTGTTATCTTCATAAGGTAACCACCTTTACCTACCGATTACCGCTAGTTTTAGCACGTTTACCAAACCGCGTATCCTCTGCTTAAGCCCGTTCAAAACCCGCCGTATAGTTCCCTCACGGCCCGCATCCGGCGGGCCGATTCGTTACCACGGTCGTGCGCGAGAGCGCATGGAAGGGGAAGTATCGTGAGCGATTGCAAGAGGGTTTACCGTTTTGGAACCAATGCCCAGGGCACTTGTGTCACCGAAGGCGACAAGTCCATGAACTTCGTGCTTGGCGGCAAAGGCGCTAATCTTGCCGAGATGAGCCGTATCGGCCTGCCGGTTCCCGGTGGCTTTACCATTACCTGCCAGACCTGCGTCGAGTACTCTGGTGCCGGCAACGTCTGGCCCGAAGGCGCACTCGACGAGATCGTTGCCGCCGAGGCAGACCTCGAGGCCCGCTGCGGCAAGAAGCTCGGCGACGCCCGCGATCCGCTGCTCGTCTCGGTGCGCTCGGGTGCTCCGTTCTCCATGCCCGGCATGATGGACACGGTCCTCAACCTGGGCGTCAACGACGATTCCGTTCAGGGCCTTATCGCCCAGACGCAAAACCCGCGCTTTGCCTGGGATAGCTACCGTCGCTTTATCCAGATGTTCTCCAACGTCGTCATGGGAGTCGATGCCGACTTGTTCGAGAATGCCCTGACCCAGGCCCGCCTGGTCGCCGGCGTTCGCGTCGACTCCGAGCTTTCGGCCGAGGACCTGCAGGAGCTCGTCGAGACTTTCAAAGGCATTTTCTCCGACAACGTCGAGGCCGCCCTGTATCCCGAGCTCGAAGTCGCCGACGGCAAGCCCGTCTTCCCGCACGACCCGGAGCTCCAGCTGCGCCTCGCCATCCAGGCCGTCTTTGGTAGCTGGATGAACGAGCGCGCCTGTATCTACCGCAAGCAACACGGTATTTCCGATGACCTTGGCACCGCCGTCAACGTCCAGGCCATGGCATTTGGCAACAAGGGCGAGACCTCGGCGACCGGCGTCGCCTTTACGCGCAACCCGGCCGACGGCACCAAGGAGTTCTACGGTGACTTTCTGGTCAACGCCCAGGGCGAGGACGTCGTCGCCGGCATCCGTAACACCGAGCCCATCGCCGACCTCAAGACCACCCCGGGCCTGGAGTCTGCAGGTGAGGAGCTTGAGCGTGTCTTCCTGACGCTTGAGGATCACTACCGCGACATGTGCGATATCGAGTTCACTATCGAGCAAGGTAAGCTTTGGATGCTCCAGACCCGCGTGGGCAAGCGTACCGCAACCGCCGCTCTGCGCATCGCTATCGAGATGGTCGAGGAAGGCCTGATCACCCGTGAGGAGGCCGTGAGCCGCATCGACCCCGCGCAGCTCGACCAGCTCCTGCACCCGCAGTTCGACTCCTCCAAGAAGTACGAGGCGCTCGCACGCGGCCTTAACGCCAGTCCCGGTGCCGCCGTGGGCGAGGTCGTGTTCTCGAGCGATGACGCCGTCGCGCGTTCTGCCGAGGGCCACAAGGTCATTCTGGTTCGCTGGGAGACCAACCCCGACGACCTGAAGGGTATGGTCGCCGCCGAGGGTATCTTGACGAGTCATGGTGGCAAGACGAGCCACGCCGCCGTTATCGCCCGTGGCATGGGTACTCCCTGCGTCTGCGGTGTCGAGCGTTTCCATATTGACGCGGCCGAGAAGGTCGTGCGTATCGAGGGCAGCGATCGCGTGCTGCACGAGGGCGACATCATCTCCATCGACGGCACTCAAGGCATCGTCGTCGACGGCGCCGTCGATCTGGTTTCGGCCGAGCTCACTGGCGACTTGGACACCATCCTGTCCTGGGCCGACGAGATCCGCCTGGACGAGACCGACGGTCACGCCAACCACGTGCGCGTCAACGCCGACAACCCCGAGGATGCCGAGCTCGCGCTCGAGTTTGGCGCCGAGGCCATCGGTCTGTGCCGCACCGAGCATATGTTCCTGGGCGATCGCAAAAACATTATCCAGAGCTTCATCCTGTCCGACGACGAGGCTGTGAAGCAGCAGGCCCTGGCCGATCTGCTCAAGGTTCAGACTGAGGACTTCTTGGCGATGTTCAAGACCATGTCCGGTCGCGATGTGGTCGTTCGCCTGCTCGATCCGCCGCTTCATGAGTTCCTGGATAATCCTCGCGAGCTCGAGGTCGCCATCACCAAGAAGGAGGCCGCTGGCGCCGGCGAGGAAGAGCTCGCCGCCCTGCGTGCCCGCCTGCGCCGCATCGACGGCATGGTCGAGTCCAACCCGATGCTCGGCCTGCGCGGCGTGCGCCTGTCCGTCGTCTTCGGTGACCTGCCGCTCATGCAGGTCCGTGCCGTGGCGACGGCTGCCGCCCGCCTTATCAAGGAAGGCGTCGACCCGCGTCCCGAGATTATGGTCCCGCTCGTTTCCATTACGGCCGAGCACGTTCAGACCCGCGAGGTCATTGAGCGCGTGATCGCCGAGGTCTCCGCCGAGGAGGGCGTCGAGCTCAACATTCCAGTGGGCACGATGCTCGAGCTGCCGCGCGCCTGCATGGTCGCTGACGAGATTGCACAGCACGCCGACTTCTTCTGCTTTGGCACCAACGATCTTACGCAGACGACTTTCGGTTTCTCGCGTGACGACGCCGAGGCCAAGTTCATTCCGCTGTACATGCACAAGAAGATCTTGAAGGACAACCCCTTCGAGACTATCGACTCGGCGGTGCTGGAACTCGTGCGCATGGCCGTCGAGAAGGGTCGTGCCACCAACCCCGGCATGCACTTTGGCGTGTGCGGTGAGCACGGCGGCGACCCCAAGTCCATCAAGGCCCTGTTTAACGCGGCCGACGTGGACTACGTGTCCTGCTCGCCCTATCGCGTGCCCCTCGCGCGTCTGGCGGCCGCTCAGGCCAAGCTCGAGGCCAGGCGTTCCGCTTAACTGAGTCGCGTTCCATTTGCGCTTTTTACGCCCCCCTTCGCGCCGTCGCGCCCCTGTGGACGCGGCGGCGTTTTACGTTGGTTCAATACATTGGCAACTGACGGGAGGACTGCGATGAAAAACCTCACCAGGTATTTGCAACGAGCGCGTCGGGGAGCACAGATGGCCCTGTGCTGGGTGGTCGTTGCGGTCACGGCGCTTTGCGGGATGCCGACAGCCGGTTTTGCCCTCCAGGATGATTCGCGCGACGAGCTCTATGGCGACGTGGTCAACCCGCTCACCATTACGGTCAACGATCGCGACTGCACGTTTGTAGATATCGATGACGGCAAGCTCGAGGGCCGTACCTCGATGTATGACAACGTCTCGTTCTACACGGCCGCCGTCAAAAAGGTGCTGCCCAACTGGGCATCGCTTGCCTATAACATCCTTGGCTATGGCGGAGGCGACGACTCCGGTGACTTTTTGTACTGGGACCACGCCGGCAAGGGCTTTGAGAAGGACTTCGGCAAGGGTCACTACATCTATCTTTATGATGCGCTTTCGGGCGGCAACGGTGAGCATTCCGATGGTGCCGACAAATCGAAGCAGAGTGGTCTGACATCTGCAAAAAGCCTCAATGCGGTCTACGAGCGCTTGACCGACGATATCGCCGGCTGTATCGGTCACAAGCTGAAGGGCTCCGATTTCCGTAAAAACGTGCCGCTCGACGGACTGTCGAAAGACACGACTGAGCAGGACGTCATCTATGCCACCATTGCTTGTGTCGACAAGCTCGGCGGCACCTATCAGTACGATTTCAATGGCTTTGGCATCGCGTTCTATAACTTTAGAGTTCAGCAGCTCAACAGCGTGAACAAGCTTAACTGTGAGCCCGAGGACGCGCCGGGCTATTCCTTTGTCGATTCTAAGACTGAGCAGGAGCTCGTTACCTCGGCACTTAACGTCGGCTATGAGGACGCCTCGCAGAGCATCACGCTCGCCCGCGGTACCGAGGAGACGGTCGGCACGAGCACTTCTGAATCCGCATCGTATTCCAAAGGCGGCTCGTGGGGCGCATCGGTGAGCCTCAAGGAGTCGCTGGGCGTGCCCGCAACAGCGAGCGAGGAGATCGAGACTTCGTTTTCGGCCGAAACCACGATGTCCCAGTTGTGGGAGGCGAGCAAGACCGAGGAACAGTCGATCACCACGACGGACAATCAGTCGGTTACCGTCAATATGACGATCCCGGCGCACACGCAGGTCAATAGCAAGCAGACGAGTTCTACCACGACGCTGTCCGAGGACTATGACCAGCCGGTGGGCGTGACGTTCGACGTGATTATCTTTAACATGAACGGCGAGTGCTACGACGACAACGCCGCCGTGCAGGAGTTCCATACCGCCGGTTATGACCAGCGCTCGTTCTACACCACCTTTGGCGATCAGTCGACCGACGCCGTGCAGAACCTGTTCCTACGCTCAATCGCCCATCGTGGCGACGACGGCTACGATACCACCGCCGGAAACGTCACGAGCTGGTCGCATCGCACCAACAACCACATGGTGCGCGCCATCGATTGGAATTCGGTCCTGGCCGATCGCGAGGTGCCTTCGCGCAACGGTGGCGCCCCGCGCACGTGCAACGTGCTCAATGACATGGCCGCGACCTATCCCATGTCCATTACGGGTTCCAATCTGTCGTTTGAGTCGGTGACGGTCGATACGCAGTTGGGCACGCCGCAGCCTATTAAGCCCATCTCCAAGATTCTCGTCTCGCTGCAGACCGATAAGACCCGAAGGCTTACGGTGGGAGGGGAAGACCCCATCTCTTCCTATCGCGTGCGTGCAAGGGACGAGGACGATGTTGACTACTACGGCTTTGTGAAGTCGTCGGGCGACTGGCGCGTGGTGGACAAAAAGGGCAAGGAATGCAAGTCCGACGTCATCGAGATCCAGACCGACCCTGTTACCCACGAGCAAGTCGTAGTGGGTAAAAAGGCCGGCACCGCCTACGTAAAGTACTTTATCCCCGAGGACACCTATGTGGACGTGAACGGGCATGTCTCGACCAATGACGAGATCGACGCCGCGGCCTACAAATATAAGGTAAGTGACGTGGCGCCCGAGCCGTTTAACGGCAACATCAAACTCGAGGGCTCGGCACAGACCGTCGTCGGCGTCGAGGAAAATCTCAACGGCATCGAAGGCCTGACGGCTACGGTCTATGACACGACGGGCAAGGAAGTCGATAGGGCCTGCAGCTGGGAGGCCCAGGAGCTCGAGAGCAAGGGCATTTCGGTCGCGACAGGCGGTACGATGACTATCTCGCAACCGGGCACCTTCCATGTTCGCGCCTTTATTGACGGTGTGTATTCCGATTGGGCCGAGGTCATCGCCGCACCCGCACCGGTCGACCCGATGGCGACCGTGGTCGAGACACCGGTGAGCGTTACGTCCGTTTCTTCGGGGGATTCTTCGGCGACGACGGATAGCACGCCCCCTGCCCAGGGAGAGCAGGCCGTTTCCGATGCGAACGCGGCCGAGTCTGCTCCGGCGAGCGACGATGCCGCTGCAGTGACTGGCGACACCGCCCCCACCGCCGCGAGGGATGCCTCGCCGATTCCTACGGGCCTCGTTACCGTTTTGACCGATATCTGCCGCTACGGCATCGATCACGGCCTCATCAGCACATCAAACAAGGAAGAGATGACCAAGCAGGACTTCGACATCTTAGGCATCCTGTACCTGATGGCGGACAGCCAGGACCTGGTGCCCCAAGACGCCGAGGACGCGATGAGCGAATGGGTCCATGACAACTATAATGACGAAGAGCTTGCCACCTGGAAGCAGCATGCGCTTTCGGTGCTGCTCGAATACGGCTATATTGCGCCCGGAACGACCGTGACGACGCCGACGACTGATGCTGCGGCCGGCGCATAAGTGCAGAAAGAGTGCGTGTTTTTGTCTTTTTGCGCACGGGCAAAATAGTTCTTGCAGCCAAGGTTGTGGCGTGTATACTCGAATACGTTTGTTCAACTACGTGCCGGCCAAGGTGGTACGGCACCTCTAGAAGAGTAAGGAATTGCACATGGATTACATCCGCGCAATCGAGCGTCAGCAGATCCGCGAGGACATCCCGCAGGTCCGCGTTGCCGACAACGTCAAGGTCCACTACCGCATTAAGGAAGGCGACCGCGAGCGCATCCAGGTTTTCCAGGGTGACGTCATCCGCATGGCCGGCGCCGGTGCCCGTGAGACCTTCACCGTCCGCAAGATTTCCTTCGGTGTCGGTGTTGAGCGTACCTTCCCGCTTCACAGCCCCAAGATCGCCAAGCTCGAGGTCGTCCGTCATGGTCGCGTCCGTCGCGCCAAGCTGTACTACCTCCGCGACAAGGTGGGCAAGGCTGCTCGCATCCCCGAGAAGCGCTAAGAAGATCGCAGCGTCTGTCCACTCGTTTGGACAAAAGGGTCACCTTCGGGTGGCCCTTCTTTTTATCTGATTTGCATGCAAGGAGGCCCCGATATGGCCAACATGACGAGTTCGGTTTCGGCATCGCAGGTTGCCGGCGAGCTGGCGAGCGCCACGTTTGAGGAGATCCCCGCCCTCGTGGAGCATTATCGTGAGGATCCGCGCCAGCAAGTGATCAAGGCTTGCGAGCGCGCTCTTAAGCGCCATGCCAAGGAACTTGCCGAGCGCGAGCGCGTCAACGGCATGTACGAGCTGATGCACGAGCTCGGTGGGGATGGCGTGGTCGTGGGCGTCGACGAGGTGGGTCGCGGCTCGGTGGCCGGTCCTTTGACGGTTTGCGCCGTGTGCCTTCCCATGGAGCCGCGCGTCTGGGGCATCAATGATTCCAAAAAGCTCACGCCGGCGCGCCGCGAGCTGCTCTCGGTGAAGATTGCCGAGGTCGCGACGGCGATTGGTTTTTGCCATATTGCGCCTGCGGATATCGATGATATGGGCATGGCCCGCGCCATCCGCGCTGCCGTCGCGGGCGCCGTGGCCGATACGGGGCTCGAGCCCGATTGCGTGCTTATGGACGGTAACCCCTTGGGCGCCGTTCCCAACGAGCGCGACGTGGTGAAGGGCGATGCCAAAATCGCCTGTATCGCCGCGGCGTCCATCATGGCCAAGGTCACGCGTGACGAGATGATGGTCGAGTACGACGCCGAGTATCCCGAGTATCATTTGGCCGAGTCGAAGGGCTACGCAAGCCCCGAGCACATCGAGGCCATTCGCAAACATGGACTTTGTCCGCTGCATCGTGTGAGCTTTTGCGGAAACTTTCTGCAGACTGAGCGCCTATTCTAGGTCAATTGTGGAGACAGGGACCTCTGGTGTTTTATAAACCTGCTGGTAGCGGGCCGTATGCAACGTGATTGTTGCGTACGGCCCGTTTTTTGTCGGCATTTGGTCAGCTTTTGGTTTGTTTCCGGTACTTACCCGCATGAAAGGTGCCCTCATCATCGGGGCAATGCAGTGTGCGGGAAAGGAGACCCCATGTGTGCCGCAAGCAAAAAGAGCAAGACGCAGCAACTCAAGGAGCGCTGGGAAGACGGCGAGCTCGACTGCGGGGCGATTACGCCCGTGTTTATCAAGGGGCTCAGTCCCCGCGAGCTCGGCATGCTGGGCGAGCTGATCACCATCGATTACTTTAACGAGCGTGGATACACCTTGTTGGAGCAGGGCTATCGTTGCATTGAAGGCGAAGCCGATCTGGTGCTGCTCGATGAGCTCGACGATGTCGTGGTGATGGCCGAGGTCAAGACGAGGCGCGTCGCCCTGGATTGCACCACGCGGGTTTTTCCCGAGGAGGCCGTGGACGCCCAAAAGCAGCGTCGGTATCGCCGTATCGCAAGTTGCTATCTCATGGAGCACTATCCTCTCAGGTCGATTCGCTTCGATGCCGTGGGCGTCACCATCCGCGGCGGGCATATCGCCGAGATCGAGCACCAGTACAATGCGTTCGATTGGCAGGTGTCGTGATGGCGTTCGAGACGTTTGCCGTACACGCGGCCTGTATCCGCGGCGTCGAGGCGATTCCCGTCACCGTCGAGGTCTCGCTTGCCGGCGGCGTTCCGGGAATCCAGATGCTCGGCATTCCGAGTATGGAGGTGATGGAATCGCGCGGGCGTATCCGGTGCGCCATGCGCTCGGCCGGCTTCGAGATTCCTCGGTCTGGCATTACCGTCAACCTGGCACCCGGCGATATCCGTAAAACTGGCAGCGGTTTTGACCTGCCGATTGCCATTGCGGTTCTGGCGGCCGATGGGCAGATTCCCCGTGACAACCTCGATCGTTGCCTTATCGCAGGAGAGCTTGGTCTGGACGGCACGGTGCTGCCCGTCAAGGGAGAGGTTGCGTTTCAGCTGTTGGCGCGTGATATGGGGCTTTCCTTTATCGCCGGCAGGTCCGATCAGCATGTCCCGCTTGCGGGCGTTGACTGCGGGTTTATCGACCACCTATCTCAGCTTGCCCATGGCATGGGGGATGCCGCACGGTATTACCTGGATTCTGAAGTGCTCGAGACGACTTTTGAGCCCGAGCTCGATTATGCCGACGTGCTGGGGCAGGAGGTCGCCAAACGTGGCATGGCGCTTGCGGCCGCCGGCGAGCTCGGCTTGCTCATGATCGGCTCGCCCGGTTCGGGAAAGACCATGCTTGCGCGGCGCATGACAGGCATCTTGCCCGAACTTTCTCTCGAGGATCAGCAGGAGGCGCTGTGTATCCATTCGGTCTTGGGCGAGAACATCGATGGACTGCTTGCGGGGCATCGCCCCTTCCGCAGCCCGCATCACAGCATTTCGACCGCGGGACTCATCGGCGGCGGGCGTCCGGTGCATCCGGGCGAAATTAGCCTAGCTCATGGCGGCGTGCTCTTTTTGGACGAGCTCGCCGAGTTTCCCACCGGCGTGCTGCAGACGCTGCGTCAGCCCATCGAACGCGGTTACGTAAGGATCGTTCGCGTTGACGGGGCCTTTACGTTCCCGTCGCGCTTTCAGCTGCTGGCTGCGAGCAATCCCTGCCCCTGCGGGTTTTTGGGTGATCGTGAAGTGCCGTGTCGCTGTTCCGCGACGATGGTCGAGCGCTATCGGGGCAAGTTGCGCGGTCCTTTGGCCGATCGTATCGACATGATGATCGACGTGACCCGCCCCGATCCCCAGGTGATCATTGAGGGCGCTGAGGGTATGTCATCAGCCGAGCTGCGCGATTACGTCGTGCGTGGGCGCGCCTTTCGCGCCTGGCGTGAATCCCGTATGGACGATGCGGACACCGAGGCCGAGGAAGACGAGTCGCGCTCCATTGACGGCGTCGTTTCGACCTTTGAGCTTAATGAGGCTGCCGAGAAATGTGTGCTTGGCCTGTCGAAGCGCACGCATCTCACGGGTCGCGGCATCGTGCGCCTGGTACGCATCGCACGCACGATCGCCGATGTTGCCGAAAGCGAACGGGTGTCGCAGGATCACGTGCTCGAGGCGGCGATGTACCAGGGAAGGAGGGACCAATAATGGGCGAGGAGACTTATCAATTGCACCCCGGTGATGCGCTGTATCCCAAGACCGTCTTGGAGCTTCCGGATGTACCCCAGACACTCTATGTGCGCGGCAACCCCGAGGTGCTTTCGACGCCTGCGTTATCCATCATCGGTGCACGCAAGGCATCGCCGTACGGTCTCGCCGTGGCAGAACTTGCGGCCAAGGTGGCAGTTGAGGCGGGAGTGACGGTGGTCTCGGGCGGTGCGGTCGGCTGCGACCAGGCGTCGGGTTGGGCTTCGGTCAACGCCGGGGGCAAGCACGTCGTGGTACTGGGGACCGGCGCCGATGTTGTCTATCCGCGCTCGAGCGCCGGCCTCATCACGCGCACACTCGAGACGGGCGGCGCGGTCGTTTCGATTTCGCCGTGGGGTATGGGACCGCGTAAGTTCGCCTTTCCGCGGCGCAATCGCGTAATCGCCGCCTTGTCGCAGGCGCTCTTTGTTTCCGAGGCGGGCATGCCCTCGGGTACATTCTCCACGGCGGAGGCCGCTATGGACTTGGGCCGAGAGCTCCTTGCGGTGCCGGGCTCTATCCTTTCGCCCGAGTCGCGCGGGACTAACTATCTCATCGCTAACGGAGCCTGCTGCATCATCGATGAGGAATCAATCGAGATGGCCATCTCGCGCATCTACGGCACGCTGCGCTACTCGCGTCCCGATGCACCTGGCATCGCCGATCTGGACCCCACGCAGCAGGCCGTGATGCACGCGCTCATCGCCTCGCCGCTCAAGGTCGAAGACATTGCCGCACTCGTCTCGCTTGATGCTGTCGGCGTGCTCAAGCTCTTGGGCTCGCTCGAGCTCGAGGGACTTATCGAGCGCATGATGGATGGAAGGTATGCGCCCTCAAAGTTTGCGCTTCACGCCCAGACGCCCTTCGGTCACAATGGAAAGCGTGTCAATTAGAAAGGTGTTTGCAGATGCAGTTCGATCAGGTGACGGTTATCGGTGGCGGTCTGGCGGGTTCGGAATGTGCGATCCAGCTGGCAGATCGCGGGTTTGCCGTAAAGCTGTGCGAGATGCGCCCCCAGGTGAGCTCTCCGGCCCACCATACCGATCACTTGGCCGAGCTCGTCTGCTCAAATTCGTTTAAGTCAACCCGTCCGGATTCTGCTGCTGGCCTACTAAAGGCTGAGCTCGAGCGTATGGGTTCGGTTCTGCTCGATTGCGCCCATCGTGCGGCCGTTCCCGCTGGCGGTGCCCTGGCGGTCGACCGCGTCAAGTTTTCCGGGCTTGTTGAGGCCGAGGTTGCCTCCCGACCCAATATTGAGGTCGTGCATGGCGAGGTCACGCAGATTCCCGAGGGCCACGTGGTCATTGCCGCGGGCCCGCTGTGTTCTCCGGCATTGAGCGAAGAGGTCATGAAGCTCGTCGGTGGCGACGCCTTGGCGTTCTTTGACGCTGCCGCGCCAATCGTCGATGCCTCCACGCTCGATATGGACGTGCTGTTCTCGCAGTCGCGCTATGAGGAGCAGGGGAGCGGCGACTATCTCAACGCTCCGCTCAACAAGGAGGAGTACGAGGCCTTTATCGAGGCACTCACAACCGCCGACCGCGTGGTGCTCAAGGACTTTGAGGGTGGCGACCTGTTCCAGGCCTGTCAGCCTGCCGAGGAAGTCGCCCGCACTGGCAAGGATGCTATCCGATTTGGCGCCATGAAGCCAGTCGGCCTCACCGACCCGCGAACCGGACGTCGTCCCTGGGCGGCGATTCAGCTGCGCGCCGAGAACAAGGAAAAGACCGCCTATAACCTGGTGGGCTTCCAGACAAATCTGACTTTTGGTGAGCAGAAGCGTGTCTTCCACATGGTTCCCGGTCTGGAGAATGCCGAGTTCTTCCGTTATGGCGTCATGCACCGCAATACCTTTGTCGATGCGCCGCACGTTCTTGACGGCACCTTTGCCGTGCCTGGCACGGGTGTGCGCCTCGCCGGTCAGATCACCGGCACTGAGGGGTACATGGAAGCGGTGGCGACCGGTCTGCTTGCCGCGCTTAACACCTATGCCGAGGCTATCGGTGCGGCTTCTGTGGAGCTTCCTCGTGTGGGCGCCCTGGGCGCGCTCGTGGGCTATGCGACCGATCCGGCAACCGTTGGCTACCAGCCCATGCATGTCAATTTTGGCCTGGTGCCGCCGCTCGAGGACGGCAGGCGCCGCAGTAAGCGCGACCGCTATCAGGCTTATGCGGATCGCGCCCTCGAGGCCCTCGATGCCTACTTGGCCACGCGTTCCGACTTGTTTGGAGGCGACCGGTCATAGCCTTTGACTTGTACGATACCGTCGACTCGTTTATCGCCTACATCGCACGTGTCGAGGGGCTCTCTCCCAATACGGTGACCGCTTATGGATCGCGGTTGGAGCGCTTTGCTGCCTGGTGCGAGCGTACGGGTGTCGATGCGCGTGCGGCCGACGTGCGTACCGTCCGCACGTATTTGGCCGAGCTTTCGCGCGAGCAGGTGGCGCCTCGCACCCTTGCGGCACATTTGTCGGCTATTCGGTCGCTCTACCGTTGGATGGCTGCCGAGGGGATTGTCGAGGGTGATGCGGTCTCGGCGATCGCGTCGCCCAAGCTGCCGCGCGACCTGCCCGGCGTCCTTACGACTCAGCAGGTCGAGGCGCTGCTCAAGACGCCCGATACCTCGACGCCCGCGGGACTGCGCGATGCGGCGATGCTCGAGCTGCTCTATGCCTCGGGCGCCCGCATCTCGGAGCTTTCGGCGCTCAATGTGGGATCCATCTCATGGTCCGAGCGTACACTGCGGTTATGGGGCAAGGGGAGCAAGGAGCGTATCGTTCCTCTGTATCGACGCGCGCTCGAGGCGACGCGCACTTATGTCGAGGAGGGGAGACCGGAGTTGCTCGCGCAGGCAAAGCACCGCGACGCCGCAGCCGGTCTGCATCCGCTGTTTATTTCTGCGCGCGGTAATCGCATGAGTGCCGCTATGCTCAGGCGACGGTTCCATATGCTGGCGACGTGCGCCGGCATTCCGGCCGACATCGCGCCCCATGCGATGCGTCATACGTTTGCGACCGATCTGCTTGAGGGCGGCGCGGACCTGCGTTCGGTTCAAGAGCTGCTGGGGCATGCGAGCCTGTCCACGACGCAGATCTACACGCATCTCACGCCCGACCGGCTTAAGCGCGTCGTGACCCAGGCCCATCCCCGGGGCGAGTAAGCTGGACGGCTCGCGTTGCGCTTAGGTGTGTGGTTTTGATTGCGGGTTGGCAGGAAGAGGCAATCCTGCTATCATTCATGAGGTTGCTTCACGGCAACAGGTTTTTATCACGCACGCGCGGCTACTTCATACCGTGGTGCCCGGGCTTTGGTAGCACATGTCCGGGTTGGTTTTGGAGGATGACCCCGCGCGGAGGCAAACCACAGGAGGTTTAACATGGCTACCAAGATTAATATCCGCACCCTGCTCGAGGCCGGCTGCCACTTCGGTCACCAGACCCGTCGCTGGAACCCCAAGATGAAGCCGTTCATCTTCGGCGAGCGCAACGGCATCTACATCCTCGACCTCAAGCAGACCATCCTCGACGCCGACCAGGCCTACACCTTCGTCAAGAACGTCGCCAAGGGTGGCAACGTGCTGTTTGTCGGCACCAAGAAGCAGGCTCAGGAGGCCGTCAAGAACGCCGCTGAGCGCGCCAACATGCCTTACATCAACCAGCGTTGGCTCGGCGGCATGCTGACCAACTTCGTCACCATCCGCTCCCGCATCAACCGCATGGAGGAGCTCGAGGCCATGGTCGAGGACGGCCGCATGGCAGTTCTCCCCAAGAAGGAGCAGGCTGTGCTCGGTAAGGAGCTCACCAAGCTTCAGACCAACCTCGGTGGCGCCCGCGACATGAAGGGTCTGCCCCAGGCTCTCTTCGTCATCGACACCAAGCGCGAGGAGAACGCCATCAAGGAGGCCCAGCGCCTGAATATCCCCGTCGTCGCTCTGATCGACACCAACTCCGATCCCGACGAGGTCGAGTACGGCATCCCCTGCAACGATGACGCTATTTCCGCTGTCACCCTTATGTGCGAGCTCATGGCTGACGCCTGCCTCGCTGGCTCCGGCAAGGAGCAGGTCTCCGAGGCCGAGATGGCCGCTGAGCCCAAGGCCGAGTAAATCAGTCTTAGTTAATTCTTTTTCATCTCTTTGAAAGGAACCACAATGGCCCAGATTACCGCCGCTATGGTCAAGCAGCTCCGCGAGATGACCGACTCCCCGATGATGGAGTGCAAGAAGGCTCTCGTCGAGGCTGACGGCGACATGGACGCCGCTGTCGACGTTCTGCGCAAGAACGGCCTCGCCAAGGCTGCCAAGAAGGCTGGCCGTGAGACCAACGAGGGCGCTGTCGCCGCGTTCGTCTCCGAGGACGGCAAGACCGGCGCTCTGCTCGAGCTCTCCTGCGAGACCGACTTCGTCGGCTCCAACGCCAAGTTCACCGGCTTTGCTTCCAAGGTCGCTGAGGTTGTCGCTACCACCGAGCCTGCTGACGTCGACGCTCTGCTCGAGAAGCCGATGGGCGAGGAGACCGTTTCCTCCGAGCTCACCGAGATGATTCACATCATGGGCGAGAACATGAAGATCTCCCGTTTCGCCGCCCGCAAGGCTGAGAACGGCGCTCTCGCTTCTTACATCCACATGGGTGGTAAGATCGGCGTTCTCGTCGAGTTCGCTTTCGAGAAGGCCGAGACCGCTCAGGCTGAGTCCTTCAAGACCTTTGCTCACGACGTTGCGCTTCAGGTTGCCGCCGTCGCCCCGATCTGCGCTACCCGCGATCAGGTTCCGGCTGAGACCGTCGAGCACGAGAAGCAGATCTACATGGCTCAGGCTGCCGAGTCCGGCAAGCCCGAGGCTATCCAGGAGAAGATGGCTGTTGGCCGTCTGGAGAAGTTCTACAAGCAGTCCGTGCTCACCGAGCAGGAGTTCATCAAGGACAGCTCCCTCACCATCAAGAAGTACGCTGAGCAGGTCTCCAAGGAGCTTGGCGACACCATTACCGTCGTTGCCTTTGACCGTCTGGTTCGTGGCGAGTAAATAAGCTCTTGTAGCTGGTAATGAGCAGGCTGTGGGTTTTACTCACAGCCTGCTTTTTCATGGCTCCCTGTTAAGCCTTTGATATTATGTTATGAGTCTAATTAAAGGAGGATCGTTTTGTCCGACATCCGATATAAACGCGTGCTTCTGAAGCTCTCCGGTGAAGCGCTGATGGGCGATGGCAACTACGGCATCGACCCCAAGGTTACCGATCATCTTGCCAAGCAGGTCAAGGAGTTGCTCGCCGTTGGTCATGAGGTCGGCGTCGTTGTCGGCGGCGGCAATATTTTCCGCGGCATGGCCGGTGCCGCCGGTGGTATGGACCGCGCCCAGGCCGATTACATGGGTATGCTCGCTACCGTTATGAACGCGCTTGCCCTGCAGGATGCCTTCGAGCACAACGATGTTCCCTGCCGCGTGATGAGCGCTATCCAGATGAACGAGATCTGCGAGCCCTATATTCGCCGTCGCGCCATCAACCACCTGTCCAAGGGCAACGTCGTTATCTTTGCCGCCGGATCGGGTAATCCGTACTTTACGACTGACACCGCCGCGGCTCTCCGCGCCTGCGAGATCGGTGCCGAGATTCTGATTAAAGCCACCAAGGTTGATGGTATCTACGACAAGGATCCCGTTAAGTGCGCTGACGCCGTCCGCTTTGACAAGATTACCTATCACGAGGTGCTCGTTCGCGGCCTGCAGGTTATGGATTCCACGGCTACGGCTCTTTGCCAGGACAACCGTATGCCCATTTTGGTCCTCAACATCGATGGTGAGGACACCGTCAAGCGCGCGCTCGCGGGTGAGCCCGTCGGCACGCTCGTCTATCAGGAGGATTAAGCATGGCAGAGAACATCACCGCCCACATGGACAAGTCGCTCGAGTCCCTCAAGCATAACTTCTCCAAGGTCCGCACGGGCCGCGCTAACGCCAACATCCTGTCCGACATCACCGTTGACTACTACGGTGTTGCCACGCCCGTCACGCAGGTTGCCGCCGTTAAGACCCCCGAGGCCCACATGCTGCTTATCGAGCCGTGGGATAAGGCGCTCATCAATGCCATCGTCAAGGCCATCAGTGCCTCCGACCTGGGTATTACCCCCAACTCCGATGGTACTGTCGTGCGTCTGCCGTTCCCGGCTCCCACCGAGGAGCGTCGTCGCGAGCTCGTTAAGGAGTGCCGCGAGTACGCCGAGCAGGCTAAGGTCTCCATCCGCAACATCCGCCGCGACTTTAACAACAAGCTCGAGCGCGACGAGGAGCTCACCGAGGACGATGTCCGTCGCGAGCAGGCCAAGGTCCAGAAGCATACCGACGAGTATGTCGCCAAGGTCGAGGAGCTTCTGAAGGAAAAAGAAGCCGAGGTCATGGAGATCTAAGGTGCAATACGACGAGCATAAACTGGTCGAGTACTTTGCCGACGCCCCTGCGGGCGTCGGTTTTTCCGACCTTGACCTCAATAACATCCCGCACCATATTTCGTGCATCATGGACGGCAACGGCCGTTGGGCCACGGCGCGCGGTCTTGCCCGCACCGAAGGCCACAAGGCCGGCATCGTCTCGCTGCGTGAGATCATTACCGCCTGCGTGCGCCTGGGCGTCGACGTGCTTTCGGCCTATGCGTTTTCGACCGAAAACTGGAATCGCCCGCAGCACGAAGTCAACGTTCTGATGCACCTGTTTGCCAAGACGTTTATCGATGAGCTGCCGCTGCTTAAGCGCGAGAACGTTCGCGTTGTCTTTTTGGGCGATATTTCCGCGCTGCCCAAGAAGACCCGCGACGTCTTTGAGCGCGGCCTTGCCGAGTGCGCCGACCATACCGGTATGACGCTGGCGCTGGCCGTTAACTATGGTGCCCGTGCTGAGATCACCCGCGCTGTCCGCCAGATCGCACTTGATGCGGCTGCCGGCAAGATCGATCCCGCCGCGGTTGACGACAATATGGTGGCTTCGCACCTGTACACCGCTGGGCTGCCCGATCCGGAGCTTGTGATTCGCACCTCCGGCGAGCTTCGTCTTTCGAACTATCTGCTGTGGCAGGTTGCCTATTCCGAGTTCTATGTCACTGATACCTATTGGCCCGACTTTGATCGTTGGGGCCTTGTCGACGCCATTTTGGCCTACCAGGGTCGCGACCGTAGGTTTGGTGGACTGAGCAAGACCGAGGAGGCTTAATCGTGTCCGAACGTCCCAAGGCATCCGCTCCCAAGGCGCCTACTTCCGCGAAGCCCGCGCGTAAGGCTTCCGCTGCAGGCGCCCCTGCAGCGAAGAGCGGCTCCGGTTCGTGGCTGGCGGGCTTTATCACCCGTGCCGCCGCCGGTATCGTCTATGCCGTTGTCTTTATCCTGTGCCTGGTTTTGGGTATTGTGCCCACGGCCATCTTCGTGTCCGTCATGAGCGGTCTGTGCTGCTATGAGTTCTTCCGCATGACGAGGCTCGACGGCAAGGTTGCCAACGAGCGCCTTGGTATCGCTGCCGCCGTGCTCTTTCCGCTCTCGGCTCTGGGCGATTCGCTGCTGTTGAACGCCCTGCTGTTCGCTTTGATGCTTGCGGTTGGTATCTGGTATGTCTGGTCTCCGCGCACTCGCATCTCTGACGTTGCCGTTACGCTCATGGGCCCTATCTACACTGGCTTTATGCTGTCGGCTATCGTGCTGCTGCGCGATGCCGTGCCCGGTTTTGCCGGCGCACTGCTTTCGGTGGGCGTTTGCGCGTCCCTTTGGGTCTCCGACTCGTTTGCCTATATCGTGGGCAGCCGCATCGGCAAGCATAAGATGGTTCCCAAGATCTCGCCCAAAAAGAGCTGGGAAGGCTTTGTCGGCGGCATTTTGGGCTCTGTCTTGATCTGGCTCATCCTGTGGGCAACGCACTTCTATAAGCTGAGCCTGCCCTATGCACTGCTGTGCGGCGTGGTCGTCTCCATCCTGGGCGTTATCGGCGACCTCATCGAGTCGCGTATCAAGCGCGGTGTGGGCGTCAAAGATTCCGGCAATCTCATCCCCGGCCACGGCGGCATGCTCGACCGCAGCGATTCGCTCATCTTTGGCTGCATTACCGCGCAGCTGCTACTGATGATCGGAGGCGTGCTGTAATGGCTTATCAGACCACCTACGGTCCCGACGGCCGTCTTCGTGTTGCCATTCTGGGCTGTACGGGTTCTATCGGCACTCAGGCGCTCGACGTGTGCCGACAGCATGCCGATCGCCTGCAGGTGACGGCGCTGTCCGTTAACTCCAGCACCTCCGAGCTCGTTGCCGCTGCCCGTGAGTTCTCGGTTCCGGCGGTTGCCGTGGCGGACGCCTCCCATGGCGCCGACGCCGTGCTGCAGGAACTGCCCGAGGGCACGGAGCTCGGCGTTGGCGCGCAGGCCGTGTGCGAGCTCGCATGCCGCGATGATGTCGACTGCGTGCTCGTGGCCATCGTGGGCGCTGCCGGTCTCGAGGCGAGCCATGCTGCCCTGACCTCGAACAAGCGTCTTGCCCTGGCCAACAAGGAGTCGCTCGTTGTCGGTGGCGATCTGCTTATGCCGTTGGCGCAGCCGGGTCAGCTTATCCCGGTCGACTCCGAGCATTCTGCCATCTACCAGTGCTATTTGGGCGAGAATCCGCGCGAGGCTCACTGCATTTGGCTTACCTGCTCGGGCGGCCCGTTCTTTGGCCGCACGCGTGACGAGCTCGATCGCGTGACGCGCACCGATGCCCTGGCTCATCCTACGTGGGCTATGGGTGCCAAGATCACGATCGACTCCGCCACCCTCATGAACAAGGGTCTGGAGCGTATCGAGGCCATGCATCTGTTTGGCTGCGATCTCGATTTCATTAACGTGGTCGTGCAGCGCCAGTCCAAGATTCACTCCATGGTCGAGTTTGCCGACGGCTCTGTGATGGCGCATCTCGGTGCTTCCGACATGCGTATTCCCATTCAGTTTGCCTTCTCGTATCCTGAGCGTTGGGATACGCCGGCTCCGCGTATCGATTTCCGCGAGTTGGGGCAGCTTACCTTTGACGCGGCCGATATGGATACCTTCCGCTGCCTAGCGCTGGCCGAACGTGCCGGCAAGACGGGCGGCACCATGCCGTGCGTGCTCAATGCCGCCAACGAGGTCGCCGTCGATGCCTTCCTGCATGATGGCTGCAGCTTTACCGATATCGACCGCATTGTGGAATCCTGCATGGATGCTCACGATGCGCAGACGGTCGATTCGTTTGAACAGCTTCGCGACATCGATGCGTGGGCGCGTGAAAAGGCCGCGCAGGTGCTCGCCGCAACCCGTTCTTAACCCATAAGGATTGCTTTTTCGTTTTATGGATACTGTTCTGAGCGTTCTCTCATCGGTCTTTTGGGGCCTGTTGATGCTTTCCGTCCTCGTGTTTTTGCACGAGGGCGGCCACTTTTTGGCGGCGCGTGCCTGCGGTGTCCGCGTGACTGAGTTCTTTTTGGGCCTGCCGTGTCGCTTTGATATCCACCACACATCGCGTCGCATCGGCACCAAGTTTGGCGTGACGCCGCTGCTGCTGGGTGGCTATGCTGCCATCTGTGGCATGGATCCGACCGATGTCTCGTGTGCCGATCGCGTGCTCGCGGCCATCTATCGCCACGGCCGTGTGACGGTGGCCGATCTTGCTGTCGAGCTCGAGCTGTCCGAGGAGGATGTTCTCGAGGCTTGTGCTTTGCTGTTGGGCTGGGGCTCCATCGCCCCCTGGTATGAAGAAGGGGAAAAGCCTTCGCCCAGTTACTATCCCACCAAGTACCAGACCCTGCCGCGCGATGCTGCAGGATATACCACCTTTGACGGTCGCAAGTTCGATCGAGAGCATGCGACTGCCGAGGGCGATGTATGGGAACTGCCGTGCGGCGAGGCCGAATTCCTTGCACGCGAGCGCTCGCACACCTATTTGGGCCAGGGCTTTGTTAAACGTGCCTTTATGCTGCTTGCGGGCATTATCGTCAATATCCTGACGGGCTTTTTGCTCCTTATGAGCATCTATTCCATCGCAGGTGTCACGGTGCCGGTGGATACCAATGTGATTGGCCAGGTTGACGAAGGCTCGATTGCCGCCGCGGCGGGAATCGAGGGCGGCGACGCGATCCTTTCGGTCGACGGAGTATCGTGCTCTACCTGGATGGACGTTTACGATGCCATTGGCAAGGCTGCCGGTAAGGACGATATCGCCATCGAGTACGAGCGTGACGGCAAGCAGCATTCGACCACGGTTGCACTCAAAGAGGACGAGCGCCTAGGTGTGTATGCCTCTACGCAGGTGGTCCGTTTAGACCCCATCACGTCGGCTCGTCTGTCCTTCTCCTATGTCGTGCAGACAGCGGAGGGTGTGATGCGTCTGCTCCAGCCGCGGCATACGATGGAGATTCTCGATCAGTCCTCTTCGATCGTGGGTATTAGCGTTATGTCCTCGCAGGCTGCTGCTGCCGGCCCTGCCACGTTCCTTTCGTTTGCCGCCCTCATATCGTTCTCGCTTGGCTTTATGAACCTGCTGCCCATCCCGCCGCTCGATGGCGGTAAGCTGGTCATCGAGATCATTCAAAAGATTGTGGGCCGCGAGCTTCCGCTCAAGGTCCAGACGATTGTGAGCTATGTGGGCATTGCGCTCTTTGCGCTGCTGTTTGTCTATATGCTTCGTTCCGACATCCTTCGATTTATTCTGTAGGGGAGTGTTTGGATTGTCTTTATCCCATCCTTTGCCTCGCGAGCTGACGCGTCCCGTGCATGTGGGCGGTGTGCAGATCGGTGGCGGCGCGCCGGTGGTGGTCCAATCCATGACCTGCACCGATACCGCTGATGCCCAGGCAACGCTTGCGCAAGTGCGTGCGTTGGCGCAGGCTGGCTGTGATATCGTGCGCGTGAGCGTGCCCACCGAGGCTGCGCTTGAGGGTTTCCGCACCATCTGCGCCGAGTCTCCGGTGCCGATTGTCGCCGATATCCACTTTAACCATAAGCTCGCCATTGGTGCCGTTGAGGCCGGTGCTGCCAAGCTGCGCATCAATCCCGGCAATATCGGCGATTGGGCCAAGGTTGACACGGTGATCGATGCTGCGGGTGCCGCTGACTGTGCGATTCGTATCGGCGTCAATGCCGGTTCGCTTGAACAGGATATCGCCGAGCGCGACGACCTTACGCAGCCCGAAAAGCTCGTGATGTCGAGCGAGCGTTTCGTTAAGCATTTTGAAGACCGCGGCTTTACGAACATTGTGCTTTCGGCCAAGGCCCATAGCGTGCAAACGACGCTCGATACCTATCGAGCCCTGTCGCGCGAGATTCCCCACGTTCCGCTTCACCTGGGCGTGACGGAGGCCGGAACCAAGCTGCAGGGCACCATCAAGAGCTCGGTGGGCCTTGGTATCCTGCTGTCTGAGGGTATCGGTGACACCATGCGCGTCTCGCTCACGGCCGATCCGGTTGAGGAGCCGCCGGTTGCCTGGGGAATTTTGCAGTCGCTGGGCCTGCGTCGCCGTGGTCCCGAGATTGTCTCGTGCCCCACGTGCGCCCGCTGCCAGGTTAACCTGATTCCTATCGCCGAGGAAGTAACCGAGCGGCTTAAGAACTATGCCGCGCCGCTTTCGATTGCCGTCATGGGATGTGCCGTTAATGGCCCCGGTGAGGCTTCCGATGCCGACTTGGGCGTTGCTTGCGGACGTGGTCAGGCCCTGCTCTTTTCGCATGGCCAGATCATTGGTAAAGTAGCTGAGGACCAAATTGTCGATGCGCTTATGGCCGAGGTCGACAAGCTTATTGAGGAGAAATAAATGACCCGAGCAATGTATATGTCTAAGCTCTACGCGCCGACGCTCAAAGAGGATCCGGCCGACGCCGAGCTTGCAAGCCATCGTCTGCTGCTTCGTGCCGGTATGATCCGTAAGGAGGCTGCCGGTCTGTATTCCTATCTGCCGCTCGCTTGGCGCTCGATTCGTAAGATCGAGAACATCGTGCGCGACGAGATGGACGCCGCCGGCGCCCAGGAGCTCATGATGCCCATTATGGTCGATGCCGAGCTGTGGCGTGAGTCCGGCCGCATCGATGCCTATGGCAAGGAGCTCGTGCGCTTTGACGACCGTCATGGTCGCGAGTTTGTGCTGGGCCCAACGCACGAGGAGACCGTCACGGCCCTGGTGCGCAACGAGCTGCGCTCCTATAAGCAGCTGCCCGTCAACCTGTACCACATTCAGGACAAGTTCCGCGATGAGTTCCGTCCCCGCTTTGGCCTGATGCGCGGCCGCGAGTTCATCATGAAGGACGCCTACAGCTTCTCTGCCACGCAGGAGAGTCTGCAGGAGGAGTACGACAAGATGAAGCAGGCCTACGCCAACATCTGCGAGCGCTGCTGCATTAAGGCTCTGCCCGTTGTCGCCGACTCCGGCGAAATCGGCGGCGACACCTCCGTCGAGTACATGGCGCTGGCCGACGCCGGCGAGGCTTCGCTCGTCTACTGCGACGATTGCGGCTTTGCTGCCGATGACGAGGCTGCAAGCACCAAGGTCGTTGTGACCGAGGGTCCCGGCGACGGCACGCTCACCAAGGTCGAGACTCCGGGTATGGGCACCATCGAGGCCGTCGCCAAGTTCTTCGGCTTCCCCGAGAACGGCACGCGCAAGTCGCTGGCGTTGATTGACTCCGAGGGCAAGCCGGTCGTGGCCATTGTTCCGGGCGACCACGAGCTCAACGACTGTAAGGCCGAGCACGTCTTTGGCAAGGGCTATCGCATGATGACCGACGAGGAGCTCCAGACCTACGGGCTGCATAAGGGCTTTATCGGACCGGTTAACCTGCCCGAGGGCATCCGTCTGGTGTGCGACGAGAGTCTGCGCGAGTCCAAACAGTGGGCCTGCGGTGCCAACGAGGTCGACTATCACTTTACCGGCGCCTGCCCCGAGCGCGACTTTACCGTCGACGAGTGGGCCGACCTGGTTACCGTCGTCGCCGGCGATCCCTGCCCGCACTGCGGCAAGCCGCTGTCTGCTGCTCGCGGTATCGAGGTCTCCCAGGTCTTCCAGCTGGGCACCAAGTACTCCGAGGCCATGGGTGCCACCTTTATGGACGAGGACGGCAAGGAGAAGCCGCTTATCATGGGTTGCTATGGCGTTGGCGTGTCTCGCTCGCTCGCTGCCGTCGTGGAGCAGCACAACGACGAGCACGGCATCGTCTGGCCGGTCTCCGTTGCCCCGTACGAGGTTGCTGTGATTCCGCTCGACCCCAAGAAGGAGGAGTGCGCTACCGTCTGCGAGCAGATCGTTGATGGCCTGTGCGCCGAGGGTATCGAGGTCGTCGTCGATGACCGTGACGAGCGTCCCGGCTTTAAATTTGCCGACAACGACCTTATGGGCTTCCCGTATCAGGTCGTTCTGGGTAAGCGTGGCCTCAAGAACGGCACCGTCGAGCTCAAGGACCGTGCCACGGGTGAGCGCGAGGACGTGGCGATCGACGAGGTCGTCGCCAAGGTCGCCGAGCTTGTGAAGGCGGCACGCCGTTAATCGGCGATTTCGCTTGTAGTTCGATATACGGGACGGCCCCGCATTTCTCCAGATAGGGGAGATGCGGGGCCGTCCTTTTATCTTGTCGACGTACTCAATCGCTAAAAGGAAACCCCACAGCCCATGCGAGCTGCGGGGTTTCCTTTGTGCCTCCGATGCGAAATAAATCGCTCAGATATTACTGATAATCGACGACGTCGATCCAGTTCTTCAGGAACTCATCGTTCACGTTGCGCTTACGAGCGAGCTCGGAAGCGGCGACGATGCTCGTCCACTGACGCACGACCTGCATGGGCATGTCGGCGCGGTCGCAGTAGAGCTCCAGATAAGCCTCGGCCTGGTCCTTGCTGTTGAGGGCAAAGAGCAGGTAGGTGGTGGCAACGTCGGCAGCAGGGGAGCCCTGGGTGGCGTGAGCCCAGTCGCAGACGTACAGCTGGCCGTCGTCGCCGACGATGACGTTGGAGGGGTTGAAGTCGCCGTGGCAGACCTTGAACTCCTTGGTCATGCCGTCCAGACGCTCCTGAAGGTTGTAGCGCGTGGTGGCATTGAGCTGATCAAGGCTGTCGATCATGCGGGCGAACTTATCGCGCTGACGGTTGAGCAGCGGGGAGGAGTAGCCGTGGATTTCGATCTGGAGGTCGACGAACATCTCGAGGTACTCACCGAAGCGCTGGGGCTCGGCAGTCATCTTCTCGGCAAGGGTGGTGCCCGGAACCTTCTCGGTCACGAGCGCCCAGCCGTTGGCGTTCTCGAGCTGGGAAACCTCGAGAGCCTTGGGGCTGCGGATGCCGCACTCATTGATGCGGGCAAGATTCAAAGCCTCGTTGAACACGTCGGAGACGGGCTTGGTCTCGTTAAAGACCTTGACGATCTTGTCGCCCAGGTCGTAAACGACCTTGTTGCCGCGACGGACGAGCTCGGTCTTGGAATCGGGTAGCAGCATGGTTGCATCCTTTCAACGATGCGATAGAAGCGACGGCGGGGGTGTGTGAAACACCCGTGCACCCCCGCCGTTAAAACCGTGCTAGAACTAGCAGACGGCGTAATCCTGAGGCTCGCGGCCGTAGTAGGCGTCCAGGTAGAGCTCCTTGATCTCGCTCATGAGCGGGTAGCGCGGGTTAGCGCCGGTGCACTGGTCGTTGAATGCCTGCTCGGTCATCTCGTCGAGGGTGTCGAGGAAGTACTGCTCGTCAACACCGTAGTCGGCGATGGTCTTCTTGACACCGATGAAGTCCTTGAGCTCCTCGAGCTTCGTGATGAAGTTCTCGAAGACCTCCTTGTCGTCCTTGCCCTCGATGCCGCAGTACTTGGCCATCTCGGCGTAGTTGTGCAGCGCGTTGGGGTAAGGATACTGGGAGAAGGTACCCATCTTGACGGGAGCCTCGGCGGCGTTGTAGCGCATGACGCGGGTCAGGATGACGGCGTTGGCGAGGCCGTGGGGCAGGTGATGGAAGGCGCCGAGCTTGTGGGCCATGGAGTGGTTGAGGCCCAGGAAGGCGTTGGCGAAGGCCATACCGGCCATGCAGGAGGCGTTGTGCATCTCCTCGCGGGCATGCGGGTCCTTGGCACCGTTCGTGAAGCTGGAGGGCAGGTTCTCAAAGACGAGCTTGGCAGCACGCTCGGAGAGGCCCTTGGTGTAGTCGGAAGCCATGATGGAGACGTAGGACTCGATGGCGTGGGTCATGACGTCGATGCCGGAGGCAGCGGTCAGGCCGCGCGGGGCGGTCATGCAGTTGTCGGCGTCGACGATGGCCATGTTGGGGAGCAGCGCGTAGTCGGCGAGCGGCCACTTGATGCCGGTCTCCTTGTCGGTGATGATGGCGAACGGCGTGCACTCGGAGCCGGTACCCGAAGAGGTCGGGACGGCGACGAAGTAGGCCTTCTTGCCCATCTCGGGGAAGGTGAAGATACGCTTGCGGATGTCCATGAAGTCCATGGCCATGTCCTCAAACTTGCACTCGGGGTGCTCGTACATCATCCACATGATCTTGCCGGCGTCCATAGCGGAGCCACCGCCGACGGCGATGATGACGTCCGGCTCAAAGAGAGCCATCTGCTTGGCGCCGCGACGTGCGCACTGCAGCGACGGATCGGGCTCGACGTCGTAGAAGCAGTCGTGGGCGATGCCCATCTCGTCGAGCTTGGCCTCGATGGCGCGGGTGTTGCCATTCTTGAAGAGGAACTGGTCGGTGACGATGAAGGCGCGCTTCTTGCCCATGACGTTGCCCAGCTCGTCGAGGGCGACGGGCGTGGAACCCTTCTTGAAGTAGACCTTCTCGGGAGCGCGGAACCACAGCATGTTCTCACGGCGCTCGGCCACAGTCTTAACGTTGATCAAGTGCTTCACCCCAACGTTCTCGGAGACGGAGTTGCCGCCCCAGGAGCCGCAGCCCAGGGTCAGAGACGGCTTCATGCCAAAGTTGTACAGGTCACCGATGCCGCCGTGCGAGGACGGGGTGTTGATGACGATACGGCAGGCCTTCATGACGTGCTCGAACAGGCTGATCTTCTCGGCCTGGGCGGGGTGCACGTACAGAGAGGCGGTGTGGCCCGGGCCACCGGCGAGCACCAGGTGCTCGGCCTTGTCGACGGCCTCCTGGAAGTCCTTGGCGTGGTACATGGCCAGGACCGGGGAGAGCTTCTCGTGGGAGAACTCCTCCTTGGCGGGGTCGGTGGAGGTGACCTCGGCGATCAGGATCTTGGTCTTGGTGGGAACCTCGATGCCGGCGAGCTCGGCGATCTTGGCGGCAGCCATGCCGGGGATGCGGTGATCGAGGGCGCCGTTCTTGAACATAGCGGCACGCAGGGCCTCCATCTCGGCACCCTGCTTGACGAAGTAGCAGCCGCGCTTCTGGAACTCGGCCTTGACCTGGTCATAGATGCTGTCGATGACGGTCACGGACTGCTCGGAAGCGCAGATCATGCCGTTGTCGAAGGTCTTGGAGTGGATGATGGAGTTGACGGCGAGCAGCACGTCGGCGGTGTCGTCGATGATGACCGGGGTGTTACCGGCGCCAACGCCCAGGGCGGGCTTGCCCGAGGAGTAGGCGGCCTTGACCATGCCCGGGCCACCGGTGGCGAGGATGATGTCGACGTCGCGCATGACCATGTTGGTCAGCTCGATGGAGGGGACATCGACCCAGCCGATGATGCCCTCGGGGGCGCCGGCCTTGACGGCGGCGTCAAGCACGAGCTTGGCGGCGGCGATGGTGCACTTGGCGGCTGCCGGGTGCGGGGAGATGATGATGCCGTTGCGGGTCTTCAGGCTGATCAGCGTCTTGAAGATCGCGGTGGAGGTGGGGTTGGTCGTCGGGATGACGGCGCCCACGATGCCGATGGGCTCGGCGATCTTGGTGATGCCGTAAGCCTCGTCGCGCTCCAGAACGCCACAGGTCTTGGTGTTCTTGTAAGCGTTGTAGATGTACTCTGCGGCGTAGTGGTTCTTGATGACCTTGTCCTCAAGAACGCCGCGGCCGGTCTCCTCGATGGCCATCTTCGCCAACGGGATACGAGCCTTGTTGGCGGCCATGGCGGCCTCATAGAAGATCTTGTCGACCTGCTCCTGCGTGTACGTAGCAAAAAGCGCCTGAGCCTCTCGCATCTGAGCGAGCTTAGCCTCAAGCGCCTCTACGTTGTCCACAATTGCGGGAGTAGTGTTTTCCGGTGACTTTTTCACCATTTGTGTCTCCTTGCGATCGGAGATTTACCCTACGCCTTGCATGATAGCAAGAAATTATTCGGCGAACGGTAAGATTCCCGTAAAAGGCACACTAAAACGCTTCAACTAAATGAAGCGTTTTAACAAAACAATCCGCTCTCTGCATCGCCCCACTCATTGGGGGCAGGCTTACATGAGTATTTCAATGGGAAAACGGGGAGAACGGGGCATTTGTTTGACAATCGCTATTCACGGGTCGCGGTTGAGTCGGACACGCAGACGGTGCAGCTGCTCGATTATATCCCTCTCAATCCGGTGTAAGGTGCGATCAACTCACTCGAGGCGTACCGTTGGTCAAGCTACAAGGCATACCGGCTGGGCTTAGATCCCTTTGACATCTGTGACGCGGCCCCTATGCTCGAAAACACTCATGTAAGTCTGTCCCCAATGAGTGCAAAAAGGCGCCCTCCACAAGAGAGGACGCCTTTGGTAAGTTCTATGTGAACGCGAGGTCTTTGACCCGGAGAGTCCGAGGTACTTGTTGGTAAGACCTTATTTAGGAGCGCGCAACCTTGCCGGACTTGAGGCAGGTGGAGCAAACGTTCATCTTGCGACGGTGACCATCGACGACGACGTAGACGCGCTGGATGTTGGGGCGGAACTTACGGTTGGTGACGCGGTGAGAGTGGCTGATGGAGCGACCGGCAACGGGGTGCTTACCGCAAACTTCGCAAACTTTGGACATAACTGACCCTCCTTGGGCGACAAACGAACATGTCGCGTTAACAAACAAGCCTGAACTATAGCACAGAAGCATGTCTCTGTGCGCAATCTACACAGAGATATTCCTCTTTTGGCGATAGTGCTCACGCCACGGCCCTGGACGTAGATCCGATTTGCGTGCAGCAGAGGGGATTATGCCAGCTCGCAACAAGGTTTTCAAGCGCGTCCCACAAATATATATAGGTTTATGGAGCTATTGGCTCCGTTTACGGATTGACTAGTATTTATGCTCGCATTTGAGCCCGAGGTTGGCTACACTATGCCTTGACCATTAAAGGGGTACGAGATACCCACATGGAATTACATAGCTGTCAATGAGCAGTACTTCCTGTGGGTGTCTGGTCCGCTTTGAGCGGTCGGGCATCTATTTTTTTGACTGTGTCAGCAGTCAAGACATGTGAGGAAGGAGATCGATGGGCACGACTTCCCCCAAGGCGGTCATCATGGACGAGACCGCCGTCAACCGAGCGATGACCCGCATCGCGCACGAGATCCTCGAGCGCAACGAGGGCTGTGAAGACCTCGCTCTGGTCGGCATCGTCACGCGCGGCGACCTTCTGGCAAAGAAGCTCGCCGAGGCGATCAAGGAGATCGAGGGTGTCGACGTTCCGCTCGGCAGCCTGGACATCAGCTTCTATCGCGATGACTATGCGACCAATTTCGCTCCCGCGATCCACGCTACCAACATTCCCTTCAGCGTCGACGGCAAGCGCGTCGTGCTGGTGGACGACATCCTGTACACGGGTCGCACCATCCGCGCCGCTCTGGACGCCGTTATGGACCTGGGCCGTCCGAGCCGAGTCGAGCTGGCAGTTCTCGTTGACCGCGGTCACCGCGAGCTCCCTATCTCGCCGGACTTTGTCGGCAAGAACGTTCCCTCGTCGCACGAGGAGAACGTGCACCTATATATGAAGGAAGTCGACGGCCGCACCGCTGTCGAAATCAACGACGTCGCGCCGGGTTCCCACGTGGGCTCCGCGCCGCTGGGAGGTGAGTAGTACCGTGGCGTTCAATCATAAGCATCTGATCGACATTACCGAGTACTCCGAAGAGGACATCAAGCTCATCCTCGAGACCGCCAAGGCGTTCTCCGAGGTCAACGAGCGTGCTATCAAGAAGGTCCCCACGCTCAAGGGCAAGACCATCGTCAACATGTTCAACGAGCCTTCGACGCGTACCCGCAGCTCCTTCGAGCTCGCCGAGAAGCGTCTTTCGGCCGACAGCCTCAATTTCGGCGGCTCCTCGACCTCCACGGTCAAGGGCGAAAGCCTCGTCGATACCGTCGAGACCCTCAACGCCTACAAGATCGACTGCATCGTCGTGCGCGACAAGCGCGCCGGTG
>DBFBKG010000130.1:0-5330 GCA_048203815.1 Collinsella sp.
TCTCGCTACGAAAACTGAGCCGTTCGCCGAATATTCCGTGCATTTCGCGGTATTATAGGGGCTGCATGTCATGTCCCTTTCGAAGGGTCGCCCGGCAATCGCCAGCCACGACCCCCAGACGGGACGCCAACACGATAGAGAGGAGAGGCATGCAGTACTCACAGGAAGTGGAGAACATGTGCCCCGTTGCCAAGGGTGCATACCACGGCCCCGCACCCATCCCCGAGGAGGGCAAGTGGGTCCAGGCTAAGGAGATTTCCGACATCTCCGGTCTTACGCACGGTGTGGGTTGGTGCGCACCTCAGCAGGGCGCCTGCAAGCTCACGCTGAACGTCAAGGACGGCATCATCGAGGAGGCCCTCGTTGAGACCATCGGCTGCTCGGGCATGACCCACTCTGCCGCCATGGCTTCCGAGATCCTTCCCGGCAAGACCATCCTCGAGGCCCTCAACACCGACCTCGTCTGCGACGCCATCAACGTTGCTATGCGCGAGATCTTCCTGCAGATCGTTTACGGCCGCAGCCAGACCGCGTTCTCCGAGGGCGGCCTGCCCGTGGGCGCCTCCCTCGACGACCTCGGCAAGGGCCTTCGCTCTCAGGTCGGCACCATGTTCGGCACCAAGGCCAAGGGCGCTCGTTACCTCGAGCTCGCTCAGGGCTACGTCACCCGCATGGCTCTCAACGACAAGAACGAGATCATCGCGTTCGAGTTCCTGAACCTCGGCAAGTTCACCGACGCCGTCAAGGCCGGCAAGACCCCCGAGGAGGCCATCGCTGGCGCTATGGGCCACTATGGTCAGTGGGAGAACGCTGCCAAGTACATCGACCCGCGCACCGACGAGGAGACTCACTCCGTCGCCAGCGTGTTCCCGGTTCACGAGTAGAAAGGGAGGGAAATAACTATGACTGTTACGTTCGAAGGTTACGAGCGCCGCGCTGACAAGATCAACAAGTGCCTCGCCGACAACGGCATCGCCTCCCTCGAGGAAGCTCTGCAGATCTGCACCGACAAGGGCTTCAACCCGCGTGAGATCGTCAACAACACCCAGTCCATCGCCTTCCAGAACGCTGAGTGGGCCTACACCCTCGGCTGCGCTCTCGCTGTCAAGCGTGGCGCCAAGTCCGCTTCTGAGGCTGCTGCCATCATCGGCGAGGGCATCCAGGCCTTCACCGTTCCCGGCTCCGTCGCCGAGGACCGCAAGGTCGGTCTGGGCCACGGTAACCTGGGCGCTATGTTGCTCTCCGATGACACCGAGTGCTTCGCCTTCCTGGCCGGCCACGAGTCCTTCGCTGCTGCTGAGGGCGCTATCGGCCTGGCTCTGAACGCCAACAAGGCTCGTAAGAAGCCGCTGCGCGTTATCCTCAACGGTCTGGGCAAGGACGCTGCTCAGATCATCGCCCGCATCAACGGCTTCACCTACGTGAAGACCCAGTTCGACTACTACACGGGCGAGCTCAAGGTCGTCGAGACCATCCCCTACTCCGATGGTCCCCGCGCTGCCGTTAACTGCTACGGCTCCGACGACGTCCGCGAGGGCGTTGCCATCATGTGGCACGAGAACGTTGACATCTCGATCACCGGTAACTCCACCAACCCCACGCGCTTCCAGCACCCCGTCGCTGGCACCTACAAGAAGGAGCGCCTCGAGGCTGGCAAGAAGTACTTCTCCGTCGCTTCTGGTGGCGGCACTGGCCGTACCCTGCACCCGGACAACATGGGCGCCGGCCCTGCCTCTTACGGCATGACCGACACCATGGGCCGTATGCACTCCGACGCCCAGTTCGCCGGTTCTTCCTCCGTGCCTGCGCACGTCGACATGATGGGTCTCATCGGCATGGGCAACAACCCCATGGTCGGTGCCACCGTCGCCTGCGCTGTCGCCGTCGAGGAGGCCCTCAAGGCCTAATCGCGCCCCCCGCGATGCTCATATAGCTGAGCTAAGGAGCCGCTACCCACCCGGGTAGCGGCTCTTTTTTATTCACGCTGCCATAAAGTAGTCCATCACCGGTATATCAGTTGCGGTGATATACGGACTGAATAACGCCTTCACATGCCAAAACAGTCCCTATTTCACCGCAACTTATTGAGGGGATGGGGGCAGAGCGATCGGACACTCTTGACGCCCACCTGCCATATTTGCCCTTTACCGAAACGTGAGTCCTTTGCAAGACATTTGCCGATCACCCGTGCGACAATGCGCCGGACGAGAAAGGAATCCGATGGAATCGACTGATGTACTGGTAATTGGATCTGGCATTGCGGGCCTTTGCGCCGCCATAGAAGCAGCACGCGCGGGCGCAACCGTTGCCGTCGCAAGCGCCGGCAAGACCGTGAGCGGATCGAGCTTTTTCCCGGGCACCTGGGGTCTGGGCCTTATTGGCCCCGTCGACGAAGGCGACGAGCAGGACCTCATCGACACCATCCAAGCCGTCGGCGGCGGCGCTGCCGACCCTACGCTCGTCCAGACGTTTGTCCACGGTATTCCTCAGGCCATCCAATGGCTCGAGCAGGATCTAGGTGTTGAGCTCCAGCGCCCGCAAAGTGCCGAGAGCGCCCAGCAGAAGCAGTTTATCCCCTGCTTTGACCATAAGACACGTATGTGGCGCGGCCTGACTCGCAAGCCGCTTGAAGACGCGTGTACGGCCCAGATCGAGTTGCTCGGCATTCGCTTACTCCCCCGCCACGAACTTATCGACCTTGTTGAGGATGCGAACGGAAAGATTGTCGGCGCCGTGCTCTACGACCGCGCAAACGAGCGTCTCGTACCTTTGGCAGCCAAGGCCACTATCATCGCTGCGGGCGGCACGGGTGGCCTGTTCGAGCGCAGCCTCACTTCCGCCGACGTGCTCAGCTCCTCGCAGGCCATCGCACTGGCGCACGGCGCATCGCTTACTAATATAGAGTTCATGCAGATGATGCCCGGCTTCATTGAGCCTAAGCACAACCTGGTCTTTAACGAGAAGACCTGGCGCTACGTCACATTTGACCAACCGATCGATATTGCCGACGACAAGCTGGACGACCTGCTCGATCAGCGCTCCGGATATGGTCCCTTCACATCACGCTTGGCCTCCCTCGCCATCGATCTTGCCATCGATCAAGCGGGTGCCGAAGGCCTCGCGCTCCACTACGACTTCCCCCGCGAGAACGTCCCCGAGTTTGTGCAGACCTTTGCCACTTGGCTACAAGACGAGCATAGCATCGCGCCGACCGACGAGATGCGCGTGGCGATGTATGCCCACGCTGCCAACGGCGGTATCAAGATCGACAAGACCGCGTGCACGGGCGTTGAGGGCCTCTACGCCTGTGGCGAGGCAACAGGGGGTATGCACGGCGCCGACCGTATTGGTGGCTTGTCGAGCGCCAACGGCATCGTGTTCGGACGTATCGCAGGCGCATCGGCAGCCCTTGCAGCGCAGAAAGAGCCTGAGGCAGCCCTGAAAGCGGATATCGCCCTCCCACAGTACGGTATTGCTACAACAGATGCCGAACGCCTGACGCACGGCCTCAAACACACGATGAGCACCTATTGCATGATCAACCGCACCGAGACGGGTCTATCCAAGGCACTGCACGAGTTTGAGGGCTTAAAGACGGAGGCAACGACCTTGAGCACGCAGAAAGCCCAGGACAGCGAAATCGCAGCCCTCGCTCGCCTGCAATCGCAGATTCAACTAGCACAGGAAATGGTCAAAGCCATGCGTAAGCGAACCGAAAGTCTCGGATCGCACTATCGAGCAGACTAAGCTGAGCACCCATCTAGAGCAGAACACAACTAATCGATATCTATGGGCCCCGTGAGCTCAAAGCGACACGGGGCCCATTCGTGTCCGCACGACAGCGTATCCTTATTCTTAATACAGAGTCGACATAGTCCACGTAGACAAATGAACAGAAAGGAAGAGATATGGACAGCAGGGATATCGAGAAATGGCGTGTCGAACTTGACAGCTACGCCCATGTAGAAGACGGCGTTGAGTATTGGCTCGCACGCGATTTAATGGAACCCATGGGGTACACTCGATGGGAGAACTTCGCCGAAGTTATTAAGAGGGCAAAAGTCTCGTGCGAAACAAACAAAACTCCAGTTGATTCCCATTTTCGTGACACCACGAAAATGGTAACTGCCGGTGTCGCCGCTCGCGCGGTTAAAGACTACAAACTTACGCGCTATGCATGCTATTTAATCGCCCAGAACGGAGATTCAAACAAGCCAGAGATCGCGCTCGCCCAGGCATACTTTGCTGTGCAGACGCGCCGCCAAGAGCTCATAGAGCAGCGCTTCGCAGAGATTCAGCGCTTGCAGGCGCGCCACTCGCTATCTGATTCAGAGAAACAGCTCTCGGGTATTGCGTTCAAACGCGGTGTGGACTCCAAAGGATTCGCGATCATCAAGTCGAAGGGCGATGAAGCGTTATTCGGCGGCAGAAGCACAGCGGAAATGAAGCAGCAGCTCGGCGTATCCAAGAGCGCGGCATTGGCGGACAGGCTAGCCGATGTCCTCATCAAAGCAAAGGACCTTACGAACTCGATGACGGCCTTCAACGCCGAGGAACACGATCTGTACGGCCTGGACCAGATCAAGCAAGAGCACATCGAGAACAACACAAGCGTGCGTGGTAGTCTCATCGACCGTGGAATTGTCCCCGAGAATCTACCGCCTGCCGAGGATACAAAGAAGCTCGAACGTCGCGTGAAAGCAGACGAGAAAAAGCTCAAGGAGGGCACAGACGGATTCACCGACCCCCAGGGCAGGCTCGACTTGTAAAGCGTCTGTGCCCTTTCGGGTTCGATCCCATGCGTGGTCAACAAAAAAGACGGCCAACTTACGCTGACCGTCTTAACATGCTTTGGTGGGCCGTCAGGGGGTCAGCCTGCTTCGCAGGCGGCCGCTGCGGCGCTTCGCGCCTTGCGCGCTGCGCTGGTAAATGCTTACGCATTTCCTCAGCTCCGCGCCCTTTCGGGTTCGACCCCATGAAAGGACAACAAAAAAGACGGCCAACCGAAGTTGACCGTCTTAACATGCTTTGGTGGGCCGTCAGGGGGTCGAACCCTGGACCTTGGGATTAAGAGTCCCCTGCTCTACCAACTGAGCTAACGACCCAAAGCTAAAGTCCGTTGTGGCGGACTTTAGAGGAGATATCGTGTGGTGGGCCGTCAGGGGGTCGAACCCTGGACCTTGGGATTAAGAGTCCCCTGCTCTACCAACTGAGCTAACGACCCGATATCAACACAAAGCAAGAACTGGGGTGGGTAAAGGGACTCGAACCCTCGACCTACGGGACCACAACCCGTCGCTCTAGCCAACTGAGCTACACCCACCGTGTCC
>DBFBKG010000131.1:0-19389 GCA_048203815.1 Collinsella sp.
CCAACATCCCCATCCCCGCCATGGGCCAACATGAGCAAAATCATCCCCTTCGTCTCCACTTAACCGACATATCAACCTCAACTAAATCGATTTAGCAAAACGTTCAGCCGACAATTCAGCCGCCGGCGCAAAATCGAAACAAAGCCGGCGCATACTGATAAACGTTTGACGCTGTTTATCAGTTTTACCAACCATATCGGAAGGTGTTTCATGGTCGCATTCGATCGCAACCCGCAAGACTTTAAGTATCTGCGTCTGCTGTCGAGACAATTTCCTACCGAGCAATCCGCGTTTACCGAGATCATCAATCTCTCGGCCATTCTCAACCTGCCCAAAGGCACCGAGCATTTTATGAGCGACGTGCACGGCGAGTACGAAGCCTTTATGCACATCCTCAACAACTGCTCGGGTGTCGTGCGCGAACATGTCGACGAGATCTTTGGCGACACGCTCTCCTTTGACGAAAAGGGCGAGCTGTGCACGCTCATCTACTACCCGCGCGAGAAGATCGAGCTGGTCCGCAGCCGGCGCGAGGACTCCCCCACCTGGTACAAGACAATGCTCGACCAGCTCATCATGGTTGCCCGCTCGCTTTCGAGCCGCTATACCCGCTCCAAGGTGCGTAAGGCCATCCCGCGCGATTACGCCTACATCATCGACGAGCTGCTGCACACGCATCCGGATGAGAACAACTATCGCGTGCGTTATCACGAGCGCATTATCGAATCCATCTTGGAGACCGCCAGCGCCGACGACTTTATCGAGTCGCTCGCCTCGCTCATCAAGCGCCTGGCCGTCGACCACCTGCACCTGGTGGGCGATATATTCGACCGTGGCGGCGGCGCTGCCAAGATTATGGACCGCCTGCTCACCTATCATTCGCTCGACATTCAGTGGGGCAACCACGACCTACTGTGGATGGGCGCTGCGGCCGGTGAGCCCGCCTGCATAGCCACGGTGCTGCGCAACAACCTGCGCTACGACAATTACGAGATCCTCGAGAACGACTACGGCATCTCGCTGCGCGAGCTCGTCGCCTTTGCCGATGCCACCTACACCGCCGGTGAGTCCATCACCCCGCTGATCAAGGCCATCAACGTGCTGCTCTTTAAACTCGAGGGCCAGATTATCCAGCGCCACCCCGAGTTCGACATGACCGACCGCCTGCTGCTCGACAAGATCGACTACGACGCCGGCACGGTCACGCTTGCCGACGGCAGCGTGTGGCCGCTCACGACCAACGACTTCCCCACCGTCGACCCGACGGACCCCTACACGCTCACGCCCCAGGAGCAACATATCATCGACAAGCTCGTGTCCGAGTTTGTCACCGCCGATCACCTGCATCGCCATATCGATTTCCTCTACACCCACGGCTCGATGTACAAGGTCACCAACGGCAACCTGCTGTTCCATGGCTGCGTGCCGCTCAACGAGGATGGTACCTTTAGCAGCATGAACCGTCTGGGCACCTGGCACGCAGGCCGCGATTATCTCGATTTTTGCGACCGTATCGCCCGCCGCGCCTGGCGCGTGGGCGACCGCGACGCCCTCGACTGGATGTGGTACCTGTGGATCGGCTTTAACTCACCCGCGAGCGGTCGCCTGGTGCGCACCTTTGAGCGCGCCTATATCGCCGATAAGAGCACCTGGGTCGAGCCGATGGACCCGTACTTCACGCTTACCAAGTCGCCCTCTGTCTGCGATGACATCATGCGCGAGTTTGGCGTCGCGCCCATGGCATGCTCGCCGACCGGCCACATCATCAACGGCCACACACCCGTTAAAACCACCAAGGGCGAGCAGCCCATTCGCGCCGAGGGCAAGCTGCTGGTCATCGATGGCGGTTTCTGTCGCGCCTATCATCCCAAAACGGGTATCGCCGGCTACACGCTTATCTCAAGCTCGCGCGGATGTCGCCTTAAGTCGCACCAAGCCTTTACCACGGTTGCCGAGGCACTTACCCGCAACGTGGACATCGAGAGCGAGACCAACCGTTTTGACCAGGCCGACCGTCGCCGCATGGTGAGCGACACCGATACCGGTGCCAAGATCCGCAGCCAGATCCAGGACCTACGCCAACTGCTCGATGCATATAGAAACGGTGCTATCGAGGAGCGCGCCTAGCTCCGCCTGCGGGGATTGGCTAAACTTGCTGAGTTCGTCATCCCCACGGCGCTATGGCGCCACCCTAAGGCAGGTACCATGCAAAAGCTCCTTGCGCAGATCATGAAGTTTGGCGTCGTCGGCGTCGTCGCCACGGTCATCGACTTTGGCATCATGAATCTGCTCCACTACGGCCTGGGCCTTAACATCCTGATCGCCAATACCAGCGGCTTTATCGTCTCGCTCATCTTTAACTACGTCGCGAGCATGAAGTACGTTTTTGCGCACAAGGAGGGCATGAGCCGCCGCCGCGAGTTCATCATCTTTGTCGTGCTGTCTGTGATCGGCCTGGCTCTCAACGACGGCATCGTGCTGGCCCTCAACGCCGGCTTGGGCCTCGAGGCCAATATCGCCAAGATTTGCGCTACCGCGCTTGTTATGGTCTACAACTTTGTGACCCGAAAGATCTTCCTGGAGGGCGAGGAGACTAAGTAGCTCGGCCTCCTCGTTGCACTACGAGGCCCACGGACGACGTGCATCGAGCGCTGCGTTGTTCGTGGGCCCCGCTCGTTTACGGAAGGATTTGCGTCGTTTGCGGATTGTCTCTTGCAAATTTGGCGAGTTCGTATAGTTCTTGGCAAAGCCCTTACGTTTCCCTTGCAAAAGCCGTAAAGTATCCTCTGCTCGATTCGTCAACGCATTGGATGTGATTACGTGCGCAAGGCACTGGCACAACCTCATACCAAGCAGTTCCTCAAGTTCGCTGTCGTGGGTCTTATCTCCTTTGGCATCGACTGGGGCATGCTTATTGCGCTCGTCGAGCTGTTCCACCTCGACTTTTTGATGAGCACCACGATCTCGTTTACCACGTCCGTCGTGGTCAACTACTGGCTCAGCATGAAGTACGTGTTCGACCATCGCGAGGGCATGAGCCGCAAGCGCGAGTTCACGATCTTCACCATCCTGTCGGTGATTGGTCTGGGTCTCAACGACCTGTACATGTTTGTGGGTGTCACGTTTTTGAGCATCGGCTACCAGGCCATGAAGGCCATCGCCACGTTCCTGGTCACCTGGTACAACTACTTTAGCCGCCGCTTCTTCCTCGAGGGCGCTCAGTCGTAGTTTGTGCGACATTTGCTTGAATGTATAACCGGTTGGGATTCCCATTCCAACCGGTTTTTTGTTTACCGAGAGACCCGGCGACCCAGTCCCATTCGTATGAAAAGCGGGCGGTCCGGATGTTGGTCCGAACCGCCCGTCTGGCGCGCTATGTCGAGGCCTCTAACCCGTTACGTAATACCAAACGACGTTGTCGCCATTGGAGAGAACGTAGTTGCTGCAGGCCGTATTGGGCGTTATGCCGTTGACGGAGTACATCCAGCCGCTCGTGCCGCCGTGTTCCTTCTCGGCCAAACCGCCAATCGCGGCAACATAGGTACCATACGACGAAGGGCGCGCATTGATAGAAAGTCCCAACGCACACAGCGCGTCGTAAGGAGTTGCGCCCTCATTGAAGGTGAACGTGCCGCCAGAAGAGACAGGGTTACCCACGGAGCTCGATGTGACCGAGACCGTCACCGTGACGACATGGCTAGACTGCTGTGAGCCGCCCTGATCGCCCGTAGAGGCGCCGCCGCCGTTGGATGCAGAACCACCGCCGGTCGTCGAGCCAGCGCTCGAAGATGAGCCGTCAGAAGCGCTTGATCCGCCAGTGGACCCAGAATTCTGCGAACCCGATTTATCCCCGGACTTCTTACCGCCCTTGCCTTCGGACTTCTTCTCCTTCGAATCCTTGTCAGACTTCTTGTCCGAAGATTCAGACTCGTCCTTCGCATTGTCCAAAGATTTGGAGTCCTTGGGCGCAGTCTTACCCGAAGCGGTAGTCGAGCCGGAAACCGACGCATCCTTGGCAACGACGCTCTCCCCTGTCACAGCCCGCGCAATCCAGTCGATGGACCATGCACCGCTGGTAGAGGGATGGATAAAACCCAACGAGACGATGATGAGTGCAATACAGGCGGCCGTCAAGGCACCAACAAGCACCTTGCGCCGAGGGGCGGACGCCGCCGAAGCGGCGCCCTTTTGCTTTACATCGTCAAGCTGGATGAACGACGAGTCGGGCTGCTTGGACTCGGCGTCCTGAGGCTTATTGGACACAGCCCTCACCTACCGACGCTTGGTGAATACGAACACGCCGATGACGGCAAGACCGATCACGCCAGCCGCAACGCCGACGACGGCAAGCGGATTGAAGCCAGACTGCTGCACAGGAGCCTCAGCGGACTTCTTGGCAGTGGCCGCAGCAGACGAGCCCGTGTCGGACTTCTTGTTCTTCTTGCCGGACTTATCGGAATTCTTCTTGGAATCCTTGTCGTCCTTGGTCTCGGTCGTAGTCGTGGTAGACACCGGCTTCTGACTCGGAGCAACAGCACCGCCAGCCTGCTGGCCGTTTGTACCGTTACCCGAGCCGCCTTTGGAGCCAGAGCCACCGTTACCGTCAGGGACAACGGCGTTCTTGATCCACTTGGCATACAGCGTCATATCAGCCGTCACCGCAACGCTAAAGTCATACGCCTTTGTACAAGCTTCATCGGTGTACCAACCAGCGAAGGTATAGCCCTCACGCGTCGGATCGGTCGGCTTGGTGACAGTCGAGCCCGAAGCGGGGGTCTGACCATTGACCGACGAGCCGCCCTGAGCATCAAACTTGACACGATGTGCCTGAGATTTCACACAGAAGAGATGGCCCGAATCGTTGGTGTAATACAGATTGCCAAACTGATCGCAGACAACCGAAGCCATGCAATAGTTGGCATATCCAGAACCGGGAACGAACACCTCGGTTGCCTCGGCATCGCCCAGCTTGTACATGTACACGCCACCGCCGGTAGTGTAGTTAGGCCAATTGCCCTTGGCGCCGTTCAAGGTGAAATATACGTACGTCTCGCCATCATGTGTTGAGACGAGCGGCGTGCCCTTGGACTCAAAGCCAAGCTCTTCGCCATCGGCCTTCGTAATCTGCTTCACACTCATATCGGAGAGGTCAATGATCGAAAGCAGGCCCTTAGCCTTAGCCTTAGCCTTAGCCTTAGACTTAGACTTAGACTTAGACATCAAATTGTTCGCGGTTGTCCCGCCAATAAAAGCATACTTACCACTGAAAACGGGCGTCGAAGTCGAATAAGCGGCAAACTGAACTTTCGCGGCCTCAGTAATGGAACCATCGGAACCAATGGTCAGCTTGTGCAACGTACCATCGTCGCGCGTAACAGCATATATATAGCCGTCATGAACGGTAAGCGCCGAACGGATGTTGCCACCAGGCAGCTTAATCGAACCAACAAGCTTTGACAGATCGGCAGAGTATACGCGCACCTGGCCATAGTCGCCGCCAACGACATAGTAGCCATTTACCATCAGGCCGCCAGACCAGTAGTAACCTCCGTCAGCGACGGAGGCGCTACCGGCGATGGCGCCCGTGTGAATATTGATGCGCCTGACCGTACCGTTTTGTACGTTATCGCCAGACCAATAATCAAGGGTGTTGATATAGACGTAGTCGCCGTCAACGGTCAACGAAGACAGGTTCTGCTTCGTAAACGCATCGGAATACCAAAGCGTCTCAAACGTCTTTGCCGAAACAGCCTGCAGATAGCCGCCGGAAAGCGGAATCAAAATAATGCCTTGCGCAATAACAGGACGGCAGGTGCTATCCATGGAAGAGCCAAGCTCAAGAGATCGCACGACGGAGCCCGTCTCGGGGTCAACCTCGTTGAGGACCGCATTCCACGTCTTTCCATTCCACACCGATGCACCCGTGACAAGGTATACCTTTCCGTTCGCGACAATGGGGTCAGACGCAGAGGCGCTTGCACCTGCCTTCTGCTGCTCTTCGGTCAGAAGATTAAGTGCCCAAGAAGGCGTATCGGTCTTTGTTGTAGGCGTAAGGGCGTCCGTCGAGGATCCCGAGCCACCGTTTGCAAAACCATTCCATGCCGCATCGACATTGGGATGCTCCGTTCCGGGATTGGTAGCAGGAGCCGTCGAGGGCTTCTGCGTGCCGTCACCCTTAACATAACGGAACTCGACGCAATCGCCGTTCTTAAGGAAATAGCTCGGGGCACCGACGCTCGCATACCCATTGTTTACAAAGAACGACCAGTAGCTGTACGGCGCGACGCTCGTTGTGCTCAGCACGCGGCCATCGGGCATCGTCGCACTCGTAAGACCCCATGCATTTGCTTCGAGGTTCGTACAACCGGCAGCCGTCATAAGCTGCTCGAGCACCGACTCGGCCGTCGTGTCTTCGTCGGCGGGAAGCGTAAGCTCGGTCAAGGGCACCACCGATTGCTCGGTGTAGTTGCCGCCGGCGTCACTTGCGGAAACGCCCGTGACCTTGGCCGTCACCGCAATGGTCTTGCCCTCGTTCGGGTTGTCGAGCCCCGTCGTTCCCTTGACGTTTACCGTCGCAGAAACATCCAAGCCGGCAAGTACCGCGTAGTCCGAATTGTCGGGATAGCGCTCGGCATAACGGGCAAAACGCTCACTCTTCAGACGGCCGCTAATCGTGACTTTCGTGTTGTATTCGGGCTGAGTGAGGATAAGGTTCTCATGCGCGATAACACTCGGCTTGCTCGACTTGAGCAAACGATAGGTGTTCTCCGTGCCACCGGGGAGCTCGCTAAACACGAAGCCGTAGTGGCCTGCAGCCTCTTCGGAGGAATAGCACCAGTTAACCGCATATCCCTGACCGTACACCTTCAACGGCGCATGCAAGTTCCCCGTTACATTGGACGCATCCTGCCCGTCAAGAATTCCCTGAGAGAATGTTGACTTTGCAAGGCTCAGGTGGAACAGTTCGGCATCGAGCTCGTCCTGATCCTGCGGGGCAATCGCAAAATCGAGGGTCTTGCTTGCCGTGACCTCGGCGTTGGACTTATCAGTCACTGTGAGGGTAATCTTGGTCTTCGCCGCCTCGGTGCCAGGCAGCGGCTGATAGACCGTGCCCTTGTAGCCGTTGAACGTAATGTCATCGGTGCTGGCAGAGTACTTGACCTCGTAATACTTGCCGTCGATATTGAGCGTACTCGTGCGCGGCATCTGCAGGTCGGCGGTCAAGCCGTCCTTGTTGGCGGGCGTTTCGGTGCCGGAGTACTTGATATTGTCGTAGGTAAAGGCCGCATCGACCTTCTCCTGCAGTGCCTTCTTGTCGGCGGCGACCTTCTCAGGATCACCCTTGACCGTCACGACAAAGTCATGCGAGCCGGCAAGCTTGATGTCTCCGCTCGTAACCGTAACCTTGGCAGTCAGCGTCACGTCTCGATCGCTCGATGCGCGCGAAACCTTACCCGTCTTATCTTCCCAGCTATAACCAGAAACAAACAGGCGCTCGGTGTCGGAGCTTGTCCATTCAACAGAGAATTGCTTTGCGGAACCCGCCTTGTACGGAAGCGTGACATTTTGGGTCACGCCATCGGCGGACTCGCCCGCCGCGTAGCCAATCTGCAGGGATTCGGCAGCACTGTCAAGAAGGTCTTGCAGCTTAGCCTCGTCCCAAGCAACCTGCACCGTCTTGCTGGGCTGGTAATACACGGTCTTGCCATCGCGCGACAGCTCAAACTCGACCTTAGCACTACGCAGGTCGTCGATGTTGAAACCGGTGTAATTGTTGGGGTCGATGTAGAAGAAGGTCACATCGCCGTTGGTCTTACCCTGAGCGTCGGAGATGCCAACCCTCGCCTTGGTGTCCTCAGCGTTAAAGCGCACGCCACCCTTAGAGACCTTAACGTCAACGTCGGCAAATCCCAGATCGGCAAGCTGCGCCTTCAGAACATCGTTGACGTTGCCGCCCTTGGCGCTGTAATCAACAACGATCTGCTTATTGGCATCGTTGAGCTTTTGGACTGCAGCCTCGAGCGAGCCCGCGGCGATAACCTTGTTGGCGGAGACGAGCTCGACCGTCGAGCTGCCGCTCGTGGCGACAGCCTTCAGATACTTGCCCGCGGCAGAAGCCGAGACAGTCGCCTCGGCGCCCGACATATCAGACAGCAGCGTCCAGTCGGCCTCCGGGGCCTTCGCATCGTCCGCCGCATACCAGGCAACAGTCGCCTGACCGGTGACGTCGATACCGTTGGTGGTCGAACCGTCGGCGCGCTTGGCCTGCGCCGTCGCCTTAACGCTATCGCCCGAGACGAGATGGGTCGAATCGCTATTAATCTGCGGGTTGGCAATCACGCGCAGCAGGTTATACTCCCCCGCCGCGGTAACGCTGTCGGACGAAACCCATTCAACCGTGTTGTCGAGAGCGTTCGCCGTAACTTTGATGCGCTTGCCAACAAGCGCGTCCGAAATGGTCAGGCTGCCATCGGTCGTATCGATGCCGTCGGTGAGCTCTGTCCAATCGGCATCGCCCTCGCCCTTGGCATACCACGCCATGGTGAGCTCGGCATCGTCGGGCACGTCCTTCGTCGAGCCCGACCAGCTGCCCGGAACCTGCACGCTCGGCGTGATCTTTGAACCCACGCTCAGCGTAACGTTCTTATCGGCAAGCTCAATGCCCGCCAGCTTGTACTGACCCTTAAGCGTCACGGGGCCGAGCGGGGCAACGGACTGCGTGCCGCCGTAGGAGCTCTTCTTCTGCGTGCTGGAGACGGTATTTTCGCTCGTAACCTTCACGCGCAGGTACTTGCCGGCATAGGCGGCGTCAACGGTATAGGTGGCCTCGGTAGCACCGGGGATATCGGTATAGGCGGAGTCGTAGCTCGAGCTGCTGTTTGCATACTGCCACTGGTAGGTCACATTATCGGTGCGGTCGATATAGTGATAGTTGGAGCCGTCCTTTTTGCGCACCTTAGTCTTGAGCGTATCGCCCACACGTACGCCGTTGGTGGCGGGAGAGCCCTCGAACTGCACGTCGTAAAGCTCAACTTGGCCAGCGACGGAAACGGGACCCACCGCATAGTACGGCTTCTGCTCGCCATAGCCGCCGTTGGCCTTGGCCACGACGTACCAGCCCTTAAGGGCGGCGGTCACCGTCAGGGTATTACCGGTCTCACCCTCGATAGGCGTGTTACACGAGCTGGCGGTATTCGACTTGCCCTTGTACCACTGCCACGTGACATGCGAGTCGGAGGTAACGTCGGTGGAGCCCGCCTTGGCGGTCGCCGTAATCGTGGAACCAACCTCGACTTTGCCCGAAGTCGGGCTCATAGTCACGCTCGTGACATTAATTGAACCAGCAGCAGCGACGAGAGCGCCCGTCGAGTTGGTCAAGCTCGAAGAGCCGATCTTCGAGGACACCTTGCACTTGAGGTACTTACCACCCAAAGCGTCGGTAAGCTCGAGGGTCTCACCCGTGGCGCCCGCGATATCGGTATACGCGCCGCTCTTGGTGTCAGAGCTCTGCCACTGGAAGTTGAGCTTGTCCGCGTCGACGAACGCGCCGTACGCGCCGCCCTTCTCCTTGGCGCGGGCCTTAGCGGTATCCCCCACCGTAAAGACGCTCGTGTTGTCCTTGGTGTTAACGATGGACACGGCCGAAATCTCGACCGCACCGGCCTGCTTGACCTTGCTGGAAGTGGTCTTGTTCACCGTGTTGACGCCAGCGTTGGCCTCGACCCTGATGTACTTACCCTCAAGGTCGTCGCCCACCACGAGCGTAGCGCCCGTCTCGCCCTCGATCTTGGTAAATCCCGAGTACTGCGAGGTGGATGCGGACCACGTGTAGGTGACCTTGGCATCGGCGGGGGCTTGCTGATAATAGCTTATGTACGGAGTCGCCGTCAGGGTATCGCCTATGCTCGGCGTGTCGCTATTCAGCTTGACGCTGTTAAGCTCCATCTGACCGGCGCCCAGCACGGGGCCAGGAATGTAGTTGGCATTGATGCCCGAGCCGGAAGAAACGGACGGACCATAGTAGTCCTTGCCATCAACCGTTACCTTGCAGATGAAGTATTTGCCTTCCATCGCGGCGGTGACGGTGAGCGACTGCTCGTGACCTACGACCTCGGTGTAGTCGGCGACATTGCTGCTGGCCCTGGTCGTGCCGGCGAGCCAGGTGTAAGTCCAGGTGCCGGGATTGGCAACGGACTCAGTCGAAGTGCCGTACCAGTCGTCCTCGACCTCATCGTACATATTTGCCCAGAGCGTGTCGCCCGCGCTGAGCGCGCCCGACTTCGTGGAATAGGAGCTGTCCTTATCCTTGGTGTCCTGGATGAAGACCTTGGCCTCGCTCGAAAGCGTTGTGGCGGACGCGGCGACGGCGGCGTTCTTCTGCTCCGAAGCAGCAGGCACCGCGGGAGAGCTCTCGGACTCAGTCGCGTTGTCTGCTGCGGTGTCATCGCCATTCGCGGCACTCGCAGTTGCGCCCTGATCTGCGCCGGCGTCATCGGCAGCAGCGCTCGCCGCCGCACTGTTCGCGCCGGTGCCGGAAGCAGCGCCATCGTCGGCCGCCGCGCCCTCGCCGCCCGTTGCGGCCTGAGCCACGGCCTCGGCAATGCCCTCGGCACCCTCAGCCCAAAGTTGCGCCGGCGTGGTGCCAAAAGCCATGACAAAAGCCAGGAACGCCACCAGACCGCGCTTGGCTACGCCACGGGTAATCGCTCCATGACGACGCCACGAGGCGCGCTGGCACTCGTCCTCAAACATATCCATTTGTCTCCTATTGTCTGCACTTCGAGCATTGCCCAGCGGCTGCCCCACGTCATCGCGCACATTGCGCTCGAGTACCCCCATCGGGGTCCCCCTTCCCTCCAGAGCCCAACGCGTACCGGCGGCATGCGCCACGGTCGCGTGCAAGATGGGAGGCGATCCGACTTAACCTTACCGACCCGGGCGCGCCGTCCGATCTGCGACGTGACCATCCCGGGCCAAGAGGAATTACGGTTACTGGTACAGCCGGGGACTTGCACCCCGATTCTCCCAAACACGCAGGAAAACCGCGCATTCGTGCGTCTCCGCACCACCATCTAGGCCATCGATTATTACTGTCATTATGGTATCACGCAAAAGGGCCCCGCACACAGGCGAAGCCCAAGGTAAAAGCTATGGTTTGCGATAGGAAGGACTGTCGTCGGACCTTGCAAGAACAGCCCGTTTCAAAACTATGCCGGATTACGGCGCCGAATCAGCACCTCGCAACCATACCTGTCATTTTTAAAAACCAACGACTCATCTACCTGCGGTTTTAAAAGCACGGATTCCGGCATGGTCGAGGTTCGGCACTCCAGCTCCGTAAACCGGCATAGTTTTGTTCGAACCAGCCCACGCCGGCGCGACGCGAGGCAAAATTACCCGTTCCCCCGGCCCCGGGAAATCGTTACCGCTTGCCGCCGTGACTGTTGCGCCAGATCTCGCGGCCCAGCATCAGTGCCAGCACCAGCGCGCTCACGTAGCCCATAAAGCCAATGACCGGGATACCGAACACAACCGGCTCGATGCGCGCGTAGTACACCACCGACGAACCGATAAACAGACCGGCGACCACAATTGCCATCGACATGCGGTCGATAATTCCACCCAGCTGCCGCAGCGCCTTATCGCTACTCATGATCTGCGTGTTCACCTTAAGCTGGCCACGCGTGAGCATGCGCGACGCAAGCCCCAGGTACTCGGCCGCCTCGAGCGAGCCTTTTGCCGCGCGATAGCTGCTCGCGGCAAGATCGCGACCCATCTCGCGCACGCGCGCATAGGTGCTCTTCTCGTTTTTGATATGCGTCTGGATGATCTGGATCATGTTGACGTTGGGCATGTACTCGGTCAGTAGGCCCTCGAGCGTCACCATGCCGCGCGCGAACATCGTCACCACGCTCGGCAGCTCAACGTCGTTTTTGCGCGCCAAATTTAGCAGCGAGGTCAAAAACTCGCCGATATCCAGGTCCTTAAGATCGAGACCCGCAAAGTCGGCGACGATAAAGTCCAGATCGGACAAAAAGGCCGAATGGTCGAGCTCGGCCGAATCGCCGCGCGTCACGGCAAAGCGCATGAGCGAATCCTTGAGCTTGGGAACGTCACCCTCGGCCACGGCAAAAATCATATCCTTGACGATACCGCGGTCGTGACTCGACATGCGCCCGACCATGCCCAGGTCGATAAAGTAGACAATGCCGTCCTTGAGGATGATGTTTCCCGCATGCGGGTCGGCATGGAAAAAGCCGTCATCGAGCACCTGCGTCGAGTAGTCCTCGACGATCGCGGCGCCAATCTTTTCCAAGTCATAGCCCTCGGCCACCAAGCGTTCAGGATCGGCGATCGAAATGCCGTCGACGTAGTCCATAACCACCACGTGTTCGGTGCACAGGTCCAGATAGGATTTAGGGCACGTCACGCCATGAACGCTCTTATGGAACTCGTAGAAGTCGTTGAGGTTTTTGGCCTCGGCCAAAAAGTTGGTCTCCTCGCGAAACGAGGTCCACAGCTCCTCGACCACGCCGTGCAGGTCAACGAATTGATCGGTGTTGACGAACTTGGAAACGATACGCACCACCGAGCGGATGATATCGATGTCCTGCGCCATAACCTGCTGCGCACCGGGGCGCTGCACCTTGACGGCCACATCCTCGCCCGTCACCAGACGAGCGCGGTGCACCTGCGCGAGCGATGCGCTACCAAGCGGATTGGGATCGATCGCATCGAACATCTCCCCCAGGCGCAGGCCGTATTCTTCCTCCAGACAGCGAAGCACTACCTCGTACGGCACCGGCTCCACGTCGGAGCGCAGACGACGCAGCTCGTCGCAAAAGCGTTGCGGCAGAATCTCGGACCGGTTGGCCAGAATCTGCCCCATCTTGACGAACATAGGGCCGAGTTCCTCGAGCAGGCGGCGCAAACGAACCGGCGTGAGGTTATCCCACACGCGGTACTTTTTGACCAGGCGAACAATCTGCCCAATGCGTTCGCGACGACCCGCCGGCGTGAGCTGGTATTCCTCGTCCGGTGCCATCGCGTCGGGCTCCTCGGGCACCATATCGACAGCGCGTGGCTTCTTGCGAGCGCCCGAGACGGCAGCGTCGACCTCATCGACAACCGCCGCCTCGTCACCCAGAGGATCTAGATTGTTGTAATCGGTGGTGGAATCTGCCATCTGCGCTGCTACTCGGCCTCTTCGGTATCCTTCGCATCGTCGGGCTCAACGGACTCGACGGGCACCGAGGTCACGTTGTCCTCGACCGAATCGACGATGTCGCGCACATGGGCCAGGAAGGCCGTACGCTCGGGCGCAGTCATAACGCGGACGCGAGCCAGAATGAGCTCGTCGAGCACGCGTTGGGCCGCGGTCTCGCCCTGCATGCCCAGACGCTCGGTCAGGTCGGAGATGGTACCGCCGGCCTGCTCGAACATGTCGGACACACTGCGGGCGATATCGGGGGTGGCGGTGTCCTTGCGGACCTGCTCGCCTTTGGTATTAAGGTCGTCGAGGACCTTCTTGCCGCCTTCAACAGCAACGGCGGCAGCGCCAAAGCCCACGTTAATGGCGCCGTTAACAAGCTGATCGAGTTTCATAACCATGGTTCTCTCCAATCACAAACAACTGCATTGGCGTTCTTGTACCCAAGATTGAGTGAAAGCGACAAAGCGTTTTAGCACTATTCGATCGACGGGAAATCCCTACCTCACGTTGTCGTTCATCGCGAAAGAGTTCTTCATGGCGCAGCTCGTGGTGTAGAGCACCTTGCCCAGCAGGGCATCGGTCTCCACGCGCACAAGCTCGGCAAAGGCCTCGTTGGCGCGTGCAAGCTCGGCAGGCACCTCGGCCTCGGGTAGCGCGGCTACGGCAGCATCGACGTCATGGATCTGCTTGTGGCCCATGCCACCGACCTTCTCCTGATAATCCTCGACCGCGCGACCGCACTCATGGAAGCGGACGTCGGCCAGGGCGCCGATCAGGCGGTTGGCCCAGTAGAAGTTTTCGGACGTCACGCGAGCCTGCGTGTCGGCATAGTACTCGGGCATGGTCTCGACGTTGGCGTACAGCGGGACCAGCGCGTTAAACGAGTTGGAGCCAAAGGCCATCCACTGCACGGCGCGATACGCCGGCTGCGCATAGGGGCGCAGCTGCAACACGGCGAGCTGGCTGTTGCGGTTGATGCCGATGGGGCGATAGGCGCCGCGCGTGGCGGGCGTGCCCTTACTGCCGTAGCAGTCGTACTCCGTGCCCTGGTAGTGGCTCGAGAGTACGTACTTAATGTCCTCGATGGTCACCTTGCGCTCGGGCACACGGCTCCAGGGGATGTCGTCGCTCTCGGGCGTGTAGTCGGCGTCGGGGCCGTCCCACACATCGCTGGGGTTGAGGCAGCGCTGCATGTACCAGGCGCGCGGCGTGTTGTAGACGTGGTCGCTGTCGCTGTGCGAGCCAAAGGCCTCGCGCGGGTTAAAGACCGTCGCCGGGCCGTCGCCCTCGACGCCCAGCGTCAAGTCCAGATGCCACTCGGCCATCCAGGCGCGCAGGTCGGCGGAGCACATGTGGTCGGCCTGGTCGCCCTCGGCGTCGTCCAGGTCAAAGCTGTCGATACCCAGCTGGTTAGGCATGGTCACATAGGCGTCGTCGGGCACGCGCTTGGCGATCCAGTGATGGCCGCCGATGGTCTCGAGCCACCAGATCTCGTCCACGTCGCTAAAGGCGATGCCGTTGTTCTCGTAGGTGCCGTAGCGCTCGAGCAGGTCGCCCAGGATACGGACGCCGTCGCGGGCGGACTTGGCATACGGCAGGACCAGGGTCACCATGTCCTCCTCGCCCAGGCCACCAGGCTGCGCCGGCACATAGCCGTCCTCACCCTCGTTGCCCTTGGCGGGCACGTAGTCCACGAGCGGATCGGCGCCGCGAACGCGCTCGTTGGTGGTGAGCGTCTCGGTTGCGGACATGCCAACATTGAGCTCGTTGAAGCCCGCCTCGGCCCAGATGCCGTGACCGGGAATAACATCGGGGACGCTCGTGTAGCGCATGGGATTATCGGGCAGTTCAACGGTCAGGTGACTCAGGACGCTCGTGTAGACGCGCGGCTGCTCGTCGGGATGCACTACGCGCATGTGCTTGGGCTCAAACACCCCGTTGGACGAGTCCTCGTTACGCGCGACCAGGGTCGACCCGTCGTAGCTCGCGTTCTTACCAACCAAAATCGTTGTGCACGGCATGCGCATCCTCCTTGAGCGAAGAAATCAAACGATAACAGTGTATCGCTTCGGCGCAGAAAGGGCGAAACCACGGCGCTGGCAACCCCTGTGGTCAAAAAATGCCAAATATGAGTATTGTCACTAATTTAGTAACAGCAATTTTGCTACGCATGGGTGTCGAAAGTCTACATTTGTTCAAAAATTAGATGATGTACTTCCCCATAGGCCCAATAAAATAGGCTCTCTATCGATAATAAATATCGTTAGAGAGCCAAATTAACCTAAAATATATGTGACTATCTTGGCAACAGTACTCATATTTGGCATTTTTTGTCCACGGGGTATAGAACTAACCCCTCAAACAGCCCAAAACGCCTATTTCAATGCGCGCTCGGCCGCTTCGATCACGTGTTTGGCGAGGATCGCCGTCGTCACAGCTCCCACGCCGCCCGGCACGGGCGTGATGGTGTCAACAACCGGCTCTGCAGCATCAAAATCAACGTCCCCGACCAGCTTGCCAGCGGCCTCGTCCCAATTAATGCCAACATCGATGATCGTCTGGCCCTCGCGAACCGCGTCCACACCAATCGTGCGCGCGCGTCCAACGGCCGCAACCACAATATCAGCTGCACGGCACTCGGCAGCAAGGTCGCGCGTATGCGTATGGCACGTCGTCACTGTGGCATTGAGAGCCGTAAACATGGCGGCAACGGGACGGCCAATCACCAGCGACCGACCAACGACCGCGACCTTGGCCCCATCCAGCTCAACGCCGTAATGATCCAGCAAAGCAAGCACGGCTTCGGCCGTGCAGGGGGCAAAACCCTCGCCGCGCCCCGAAAGCGTGGCGAGCAGCGAAGCCGGCGTCATGGAGTCAACATCCTTGGCGGGATCGAGCGCTGCGGCGACGGCGTTCTCGTCAAGGCCGGCGGGCAGCGGGCGGAACATCAAACAGCCATGAACAGCCAAGTCGGCATTAATGCCCTCGATAGCCGCCAGCAGCTCGTCCTGCGAGACGTCGGCAGGAAGCAAAACGCGACGAGCCTCGATGCCAACCTTTTCGCAGCGTTTAAGAGTGCCACGCTCATAGGACAGGTCGTCCTCGCGCTCGCCCACGCGCACGATAGCCAACGTCGGAACAACGCCCCGCTCGCGCAGGGCTGCGCAGCGAGCGGCAAGCTCCTCAGTCAAAGCACGGGCAACGGGAGCACCCTTCAGCAGTTCAGCCATGGCTATCCTCTCTTCCTTGCAGCGTCGGAGGCGCGGCGCGCCAGCGCATCGGCGCGCGGCAACCATGTGTCGAGCAACTCATCACACGCCGTCTCGAGCTCCTTAGCACGAGCGCGATCCTTCATAGACGTGGTGTTCGCAAAGAGCGTCAAACTCGCGCCCTGCATAGCGGCACGGCAGAACACGGCGCCGCACGCCACATCGGACAGCAGCTGACGCGAACCCTTGTCGGCCATGTCCTCGAGCAGCGCCAGCGCACGCCCGCAGGCATCCATAATGCGATACGGCGGCATAGCGGCCACATGCAGCGCATCCTGAATCGCCGCAGGTCGAGCCGGATCGTCACGCGGAATACCGTACGCCGCGGACACCTGGCCGTACGCACGAACGTCCTCGGCAACCAACTCGACAAGCTCCTGGGCCAGCTCATCAGCCTGGGTAAACGCGCGCGTCAGGTCATCCGCACGATCAGCAAGCGCGGGATTGGTCGCACCGTAGCGGGCGACCATCCCGCAAAGCGAGGCGCCCAGTGCGCCCACAAAGGCGCTCGCACTACCGCCACCGGGAACCGGCTCGCGTGCAGCCAACGCCTCGGCAAAACCGCGACAGGTCTTATCCATCATCTCTTGGCTCATCGAAACACCTCTGCCCACCGCGCCGGACACCACGGACCGCACGCATAATAAAAAATGGGACAACGACGCCAGGAAGCGGTTGTCCCATTCATCGGTTTTATTGAAGCCCAGTCTAACCCATAAGACAAAGGCTGTCAGGAGCTCTGGCTATCGGCGTTTCCGATTGCCGGCTATAGGCACGGGCGCCTAGTCCACCTGAAACGTCGGCAGCAGCGTGTCGATAATCTTCGACCCCATATCGCGATTTGCGGTCGAGTATTCCAGAGACGCCGTGGCGACCGTCGAGTCCGTGACAATCGTCTTTGTGTACGTAATCGTGTCGCCCTCGCGCCACGAAACCACGTACCAGTTGTCGCCCTCCGCGGTATAGAGGTCGGCCTTGCCCGAGGTGTCCTCATCGACAAACATCTCGTGTGCAGTTTCGTCGTTAACGTTGACGTAGCCAGACAGGCCGATCACAAAACCCGTCTCCGGATCCTCGTACCTTGTGCTGCTGCCGCTGGGAGTATCTTCCATCTCAAAGCGATTGGGAATCGACATGCTATAAGGATGCATGTCGTTCGTGTACGTATACACGTCGGTTAGGTAATCGTCCGAATCGCCCGAGCCGTAGTATGCCGACTCGTCCTCGGGAACGGCCTCGCCATCGGACGACGAGGATTCCTTGGACTTGGACTTGTCGCTCTTCTTCTTGGCAGAAGAATCTTTCTCGTCCGAAGACCCGGTATCGACCACCGAAATCTGCGTGCCGGAGCTCTTTGGCCCGTTGAGCACCGTAAGCGCAAACACCGTGCCGCCACCGATGAGGACCACAGCAGCACATGCCACAGCGATAATGACCGGCGCCTTGCTCTTGGGCTTTTGAGGCGCAGGTGCGACCGGCGGCATCGATTGGGTTAGGCCCGGGGCAGAGGAAGAACCAGCGCCCGTAGGCGTCGGCACGGAACCGCCAGCCAGCGAGGCACCGCAATGCGTACAAAACGTCGATCCATCAGGCACTTGCTGTCCGCATTTTTGACAGAACATCGTTCGACCTTTCGTGATTTGGCTTTTGTCACAGCCAAGTCTATACGCCCCCACCCAGGGCGCTGTTGCGCAACATGAAAAAGCCGATCGCGTGCCATGCGCCCAGTGCCAGGCCCACCTTGCGGCAAGCCCGCACACGCAAACATGGGACACATGGCCCACCTTTCGAGACTCCCGGGCAGCACAAGCTGGGGCATACCTATAAGTAAGGAACCCGTTGGGGCGCGGCCGCGCAACGGTCGAAAACTAAGAACGGAGGAATCGCCGCACCACACACAACGACATCCGTCACGCTTGCGAATAGCAACATACACCAACGGCTCCAACAACCCGCGGCGCCGTGGTGTCACCGACAGACAAGGAGGACGCCACCATGAAGAAAAAGACCCTATCGATCCTTTCCCTTTGCATCGCCCTCTTTGCCGCATTTGCCGTTGTCGGCTGCGGCGGAAGTGCGTCAAGCGGAGGCGGGGGCAGCAGCGCATCCAAGAGCGAGGGCAAGGAAAAAGCTCCCGTCGCCAAGAAGACCGACTTTATCTGGTTTAAGGTGGAAATGCCCGAGGGCGTTGGCGTAAGCGACTCCGCCGGCAAGAATGCCGACAGGGTCCAGCTCACCTTCCCCGAAGACGAGAACGGTTCGGCCGATCGCTTTATCCCCGTTTGGAAAAAAGCGCTGACGGCAGAGGAATCCCACGCCGACCAGGCAGAAAAGAAAGGTGATACGTTCCAGCGGAAGGATGGCGGGTCCGTCGAGTATAACGGCAGGACGTGGCTCGTCGGAACGTACGAGGACAACAGCGGCGTCTCAACCCTCCTCTTTACCGACGTTGAGCCGGGAAGCGTCTACGTCCTCATCTCGAACTTCGATCTGCACAAGAAAGAAGCCGAGGCACTCCTCAACTCCATCGAGTTTCCCGATGACATGGCGAAGGCAGTTGCCGAGGCACGCGAAGTCGAGATTTCGAGCATCGAGATCAAGCATTAGGGGCTCACACGCAGCATCGCATGCGCAGTCATTAAATGATCGGACGCCCAGCCAGGGGAGGATCGAATCGGCCGGCCCTCCCCTCTTTTACGCCCGGGCATATTGCCACTTGTCGGCGCAAATCCGGCCCCCAGAATGGGACACATGGCCCACCTGAACGAGCCACTCGCGCGTACAGTAAAGGCAGGTAATCCATGGGCGGTTACAGATCGAGGAGGACACGACCATGAAAAAGAAGGCCTTTGCGATTCTCACCCTCTGCATCAGTCTCTTTGCCGCAGTTGCCCTGGTGGGCTGCGG
>DBFBKG010000132.1:0-15756 GCA_048203815.1 Collinsella sp.
TGCCGCCCATGATCATGCCCAGGTACTGCGCCTTGCCCTGGAGCGTGTCGTTGTACATGGTCAGGATCTTCTCGTAGTTGTATTGGCGTGTGATGGCGTTGGGAATCTTATACAGATTCACGAGCTCGTCGATGAGCACCAGCATGCCCTTGTAGCCGCTGCAGACCAAAAAGCGCGCAATGAGCTTAACGTAGTCGTACCAGTCGTCATCGCTGATGATGGTCGAGGAGCCCAGCTCGGCGCGTGCCTCACTCTTGGTGCGGTACTCGCCGCGAATCCATTTGGTCACGCGGCTCATAGCTTCTTCGTCGTCCTCGGATACGGCCGCGCGGTAGCGGCGGAGCATGCGGGCGAAGTCGAAGCCGTGGACCATTTCCTCGAGTGGGGCCAGTTGGGCATTGACGGCAGACTCGTCGGCATCGGCACACGAGGCGACCCAGCGATCCAGGATAAGGTTGAGCGCACCGCCCTCGGGGCGCGTCTTGGTCGATATGTTGCGGATGAGCTCACGGTAGGTGGCAAGGCCCTGTCCCTGGCCGCCCTGCAGACGGCGCTCAGGGGATAGGTCGGCATCGGCCACGACGAATCCCTCGCCCATGGCGTGCGTGCGGATCGTCTGGAGCAAAAAGCTCTTGCCGGCGCCGTAGCGACCGACTAGGAAACGGAAGCTTGCGCCGCCATCGGCGATGAGGCTCAGGTCGGTGAGCAGAGCGCGAATCTCGACCTCTCGCCCCACGGTGATATAGGGAAGGCCGATGCGCGGGACAACGCCGCCCTTGAGCGAGTTGAGAATGACGGCGGCGACGCGCTTGGGCACGCGGGGTGCTGCGGGTGCGGTATCACTCATGGTCTAGGTATCCTCTCACGTCTGCTTCGTAGTCTTCGATAATTTGCGGTCCTTCTGGGCCAAATTCAATAACGGTGTCGCCCACCAGGTCAAAGAGCGCTTCGTTGATGCTATCGACGAGCATGTCCTCACTCTTGCCCGACTGTGCCACCGCCAATGTGGCCTGCGCCGTGTTCCGCTCGAGGAGCGCGCGAAGGAAGGCATCTGCGGCGGGCGCGAGTTTGTTCGCAGCTTCGGCAGACGCGGGCGTTACGGGCGCGGGCACAGACACGAGGAGCGGTGCCACGACGCCAAACTCTTCGGTGGAGACAGTCGGCTCGTCGGGTTCGTCTTGCCGTGTGGCCATCTCGCCAGGTCCGGCGGTCATGCCGGGCGCAGACTCGGTGTTCGGTTGCTCGATAAGCGTCGCCTCGGCTTCCATAGGCACATCATCCTCGCGCTCCTCATCAATCAAAAGCGCCTCGCGCGTTTGTGCGGCGGCGCTCCGAATGTGCCCCAGCTGGCTCAGGTCGATATCGATCTTGACGGGCTGATGCGCGGCATCCCATGAAAGCCATGCCGTGATCTCGTCGTCGATAATCTTAGCCAGATATTTGGGAACCTTCTCTTCCTTAAGGGGATGGCCGGGATCCAGTGCCAAGCGCAGGCGCTGATCACAAGCGCGCATCATCTCGCCGAGCTTGCTACTTTTTTGTCTGCTGCCGTGGATGCGCATACATTCCCAAAAGCCATTTTGGCAGCGGTAGATGTGAATGGGGTCCAGGCGATATTCACAGTCCTCGTGGCGCTCGGGCGCAAAGAACACGGCCGAGGCAAACATGGTGTAGGGCATGGCCGTCTCCTCCCCAAACAAGCTCGCTACGATGCCGGTCTTTCGGTGCGTGTCATAGTAGCGCGCCATACGGACATACACGGCGCATGCCACGTGGCGCAGGTCGCGATGGTGGGAACGGTCGAGCCGTGAGTTATTCAGGTTGTACGTCGAGAGTGCGTCGATGGCAGCCATGAGCCGCTCCTCATGCGCCTCATCGGGCGGAAGGGGAAGCGTGGGCTCGGAGGTCTTGCGACGCGCAGGCGGCAGGTCCGACGGCGCCGGCGCGGGTACAAGGTCTCGTGCTGCGCGGCGCAGCTCGATGAGGGCGTTGTCGAATGCGACGGTTTTAGAGTCGAGAAGTAGCTTGGGGTCGAGTCCGTGGAATACGGCGTAGTCCTGCAGCCACACGCGTGCGAACCGATCGATGCCGGGTTCAAAGGCGCGATAGGCATCCCAAAAGGCCTTGATCTTGCTAAAGCCATCGAGCGGGTCATCAACGCCAATGCCGCAGATCAATTCGTAAAGATAAAGAAAAGCAAACGAGGTCGATGTCTCCTCGATATTGCCGCGGCGCACTTGGGCACGCCAGGTAAAGTAGCCGCGCAACTGTCGATCGCTCATGGCATTGTAGGTGGGAAAGTACGACTTAAAGGTGCCGTTGTAGGGGCAATCGTCCTCGAAGTCGGCCATCAGCAGGCCTTGGCGGTAAAAGAGCTCCGCCTCCGATAGCCAACGTCCCGCGCCGCCTTTGGGATCCTCTTGCCAGCGTGATATCTCGCGCATCTTGCGGTACTGGTCGGGGAGGAAGTTCTGCATCTGACGACCGGTCTTGAGAATCGGCTCGTCAGCATAGATTTCGTTTGAGAAGCGGGCGGACTGATGGGTCCGGGCCTCGGCCATAATGCGCTCGATGAGCATCTTGACGTCCTGGTCGGCCACCGCTTCTCCTCTCCTAACGCAGCTTCGGTGACCTCATATCATAGCACAGCATCAAACAGATGTTCGAGATACCGCTGCGTAGATAGATTTAGAACAGGAGGGCGTAGATGACCGCCACGACGACGGAGGGGAGCATGTTGGCCGTGCGGAAGGTCTGAGGTCGAATAAGGTTAACGCCAACACAGAAGATGAGCATGGAGCCCACAAGCGAAAGGCTGTCGAGGGCTGCGGTGGTCATGATGGGGGAGAGTGCACCGGCAAAAAGCGTGATCGTACCCTGGAATACGGCAACGGGCAGGGCAGAGAAGATGCAGCCGCGGCCAAGCGAGGCCGTCATGGTGCAGACGATGATGCAGTCCAGCGCGCCCTTCAGAGCAAGCGTGGACCAGTCGCCGAGCAGACCGTCCTGAATCGATCCCACGATGGCCATGGCGCCGATACACACGGTGAGCGATGCCGAGACAAAGGCGTTGGTGAACTCGTTGTCGCCTTCGCTGCCGGTTTTGCGCTTGAGCCATTCGCCGAGGTTCTCGATGGCGGCCTCCAGGTTGATGGCCTCGCCGATGAGCGAACCGAGGGCAAATGAGACGATAAGCATGGTGGTGCCGGTGGTCGCCAACGTCTCTTCATCGATAACGAGCATCTTTTGCATGGTGCCGCCCAGGCCGATAAACAGAACGCACAACCCCGACGCCTTCATGAGCGTGTCTTGGATGCGGGGCGTAATGAAGCGCCCACCCATGAGGCCCAGCAGACCGCCCGCGATCAAAAGCGCGACGTTGATGATCGTTCCTAAACCCGGCATGAACCCTCCTGTAATTGATGCCAACGCGGCAATCGTAGCAGAACGGGGAGGGGAGCGCTCAGTATCCGAGCCGAGCGGCGGTTAGCGGTCTAGGATAGGACGGGGCTAAAGTCGAAGCGCAGCGTCATGAGGTGCTGTGGGGATTCGATGGCTGCGGCAATGATGTCGGCATCTCGTGCGCGATCGAACCCTTCAAGTTCCATTTGATAGGGGAAGTCTTCTTGGATACCGATGCGACGAGGAACCAAAAGCTTGGTTCCGTCGAATTCTTCGGTTCGCGTTCCGTCTGCTGCAACGGAATAAAGGTGTAACTTGGCGGTCGTTGTGGCATCAAGTGCCGAGATAGCTTGGATATCGTTCGATGCGCTCCTTGCTCCCACTGCTGTAAGTGCCGTAGGCGCGACGACTTCACCCGAAGGCAAAAAGACAAGCTCGACGGTATTGGGGAATGCGATGAGGATATTTTTGCGGCGAGGCGCATTGGCGGCGACTGGCTCAATGCTTGCGGCATCGACGGTTTCCGTGTGGTCGAGCGCGACCATCATGCAACAGTTGCCTTCGTCGACATCTGGGGGAGCGGCGAAGTCCATGCCGTCTTTCGGTTGGGGATCGCCTAGTTCGGTGGCGGTGCCGCCTGGCTTCTCGAGAGGAGCCGCAGCGTTGTCTTCTGATGATGCATCGTCAACATGTGCCGGTGCGTCTGCGGCCTCGTCTTTGGGGGATTTGTCATTATCGCTCGATATGGGAGCAGCAATCCCGACGGACCCCACTCCGTGCCATGTCATTTGGAGCAGCGCCGGATCGGCGAGAATGCGCTGCACGCCTTGCGCCTGGGCATCGATATTGATGGGGGCGGGTTCTGATCCACGCGTGAGGTTAAGCGAGCCCTTCTGCCTATTGCTTTGAGCCTCTTGGTCGTCCGCGTCGCCAGCGTAGAACAGCAAAGGCGCATCTCCCGTTGCGATGGCTTCGGTGTCCGCCTTGGTCAGTCGCAGCGATGCCGTAAAGGAGATGATGGGCTGCGCGCCATCGACATTCGAGGGAACGCAGCCCAGGCATACACCCCCTTCTTCTTCATAGGCCGCGCTGTCGAAGACGACCTTCGCCCCGTTCGCCGAGTCATCGACCGAGGCAATATCGATGCGCAGCTCTAAGTCGCATGGGTCGCCATCGGCGTCGACTGCGGCCGATTTCCATGTGCAGATGGCACAACCTGTCTGGGGGCCGTTCTCCTTGTTCGGTCGCTTGATATCCACGACTATCGAGTCGACCGTATTGCGGTGAAGGCATCCCGAGGTTCGGACCGTGGCGTGTGCGAGCGAAAAACGTTGGCAGGCGACGATACCCGACGAATCCGCCACGGGGTTCAGAGCTTGCGGTAAGGAGTTTGCCGTGGCGGGCGTCGCCCAAGCGGCGAGAGGCATACCGCTCGCCAGTGCGCTGCAGAGCGCGGCAACGGGCAAAAGGTTTTTGGGTGCCATGGTTCTCCTATCTATTCCGCGTACTCCGGTCGCGCTTGGCTATTGGTTGCGTTTGATGTGCAGGCCAAGGCACGTCAGTCCTGCTCCCACCGTGGCGACGCCTACCGCAATGAGTTGCCGGGTGTCGCTCGTCTGAGCGAGCGGCTCGTGTCGGCTACCGCGATCAAGGCCCGAAAGGTCGACGGTCACTTCTGTGGCCGCCTGTGCTTGCTCTTGTTGAGCAAAGGCCATGGCAGGTGCGGACGCCAAGATGCCGACGATGGCGGCCAGTGCAAGCGCCTTAGGACGTGGCGTGCGCACCGGGCTCGACCGTCCAGGTGATGCTTGCCACTTGATCTCCCGTACCGGTGGCGTGGTAGATGTCACGCGTAACGCGCGCGACGTGTCCACTCACACTGAGCTTGATCTTGTCCGTTCCATCGGCAATGCCCTGGTACTTCATGTCGAAGTTTGCGTCCTTGGAAAGATCGAGGCCCGTAGTCTGAGTCGCCGAGCTGGCATCCTTTTCTGCCTTATCGGGGCCAACCTTAAAATCGATGGAGTTCTGGGCCGAGCCCGTCTTTGCGTCTGCAACGATTGTCCAGTCGTTCTTGGCCGTGACCTTCATGTTAGTGACGTGGATGCCATATGCCGAGAGGTTGTCGATGGTAATCGTCTTGTCGGAGGGTCCTACAAGCGTTCCGTCGGCTTTAGCGGCAAAGGGGATGACCGTTGGCGCCTTAAACGAAACATTGCTAATGTCGGCCTTTACCGTCACATCGGTGGTTCCAACGCGCACCTCTGCCATGGCCGCCGTTGGCGCGGCGCCCATCGCAAGTGCGAGCGTAAGCCCTGCGCCCACGGCGAGTGCCCTGGCTCCGCTCAGGTTCATGGGTGTGTTCATAATCGATCCTTTCTGCTCGTCACGGACTGCTTCCGTGATGGTTGGACGAATGGGGACAGGGTGCTGCCCCTGCGAGCGCGTCGGCCGCTAGCCTTCTGCCTGGGCCACCCGCACTTTGACGCGCGTCGGATTGCCGTGGGTGTCGTAGGTCTTGGCATCGAGTGCCTGAATCTCGATATATGCCTCGCCTTCTTGGATATCGCCGGCAGGGCAGGTCTCAACCGTCTTGCCGGCTTCGACCACACCGGACTCATAGATGGTCTCGTCGTTTTGAATCACGCGGAAGCGCTGGGGAAACTTGTTGTCTTGGACGTTTTGCACGTTGACGCGCAGCTTGCCGCCTTCCTGCAACTGTGCGACCGGCGCGACCGAGATCGTCATCATGTTGTCGCGGACGATGGCGTCGAGCTCATCCTGGATTTCTTGGCGCGATTTACCTTCTGCCGTCGTGACTGAGGCGCCCGCTTCGGGCACGGGCTGCGACTGCCAGGCGTATAGCCCTACGGCGATGAGGGCGCAGACGATAGCCAGGCAGACAACGACGAGTTTCTTGCGGCGCCCCAGTCCTGCAAGGCGGGGCGGCTTCTTCGCGCTCATGCGGCGTCCTTGGTGGTGTAGACGCGTGCGAACGTGGACGGGTCCGCTCCAAAGAGCATGTGAAGCATCAGGCGGCGCGAGTAGATGAGCTCGTCGAAGTCGTGAGGGAGCTCGATGTTGTGGATACGCGCGATGTGGTGGGCGAGCGCCGAGAACGACTCGGGGTCGCAGATAACATCGGTGGTGACGTGGTAGACCGCCGTATCGGGGAACGCCTCTTCGTCGAAAGGCAGGAGATAGGGATCGTCGTCGACCTCGATGGCGACGCCGTACTGGGGCCAGTAATATGCCATGGGAACCTCCCTGCTTCTGGGGCCAAAACTTCCATTGGTTTTGGCTGTCGATGCCGACCGTATCAGTCACTACTTGACCAATTTCTGACCAAATGCTTGACGGATTGACATCTCCGCAGGTAAAAGATGGCAAAAATAACTTCAACTTTTTTCGAGCGACAATTGCGTGGTCGCTGGCGGTAAGGCGACATGTGTCAAAAGCATCGTCTGCCGAGGAAACCTTGCCGCTCGCCGAATTGCACGAACGTAAAAATCGCCAATTATGGAGACGGTCTCGAACACGTCGACGAAACGATGCGGTAACATCTCCCTGCAAATACTGTAGTTAGCTAAAGGGGGAGTTCGCGTGTCGGCAACTATCAAACCCTTCACCGACGAGTTCGAAGAGTATGGCCGCGATGAGTCTCGCACATCGGGCGAGGCCTCGAGCATCTCGTTTCCGACAACGGAGGAAGAGGTCCGCGCCATTTTGAAAAAGCTCCATGCCGAGCGTGTCCCGGTGACGGTTCAGGGCGCCCGGACCGGTCTTGCCGCCGGCGCCGTGCCTCATGGCGGTCACATTCTCAATACTTCCCGCATGAATCGCTACCTAGGCATTCGCCGCGATGAGCAGGGTCGCTTTCTTTTGCGTGTGGCGCCTGGCGTCGTGTTGTCTGAGCTGCGCAAGCAACTGGGCAAGAAAGTGCTGCCGACTGCCGGCTGGGACCAGGCATCGCTTGAGGCCTACGAGGAGTTCCAGGAAGCCCCCGAGCAATTCTTTCCTACCGATCCCACCGAGGCATCTGCCTGTCTGGGCGGCATGGCGGCATGCAACGCTTCCGGCGCCCGTAGCTACGCTTACGGCCCCATGCGCGCTCACGTCACGGGCCTTCATGTCGTGCTGGCCGATGGCGACTTGCTCGAGCTTCACCGTGGCGAGGTTTTTTCGCAGGGTCGTCGCCTTTCGCTCGTCACGGTGCAGGGCCGCACGCTCGAGCTCAACCTTCCCGGCTACACCATGCCCAAGACCAAAAATGCTTCGGGCTATTTCGTTGCTGACGATATGGATGCCATCGATCTGTTTATCGGTGCGTGTGGCACACTCGGCGTCATCACCGAGCTCGAGATTGCCCTGCAGGCGGCGCCTGCGGTCGTTTGGGGCGTGAGCTGCTTCTTTGACAGCGAAGACAAGGCCGTGTCCTTCACCGATTCTGTGCGTCCCGTCCTGTCCCACGCGGCTGCCATCGAATATTTCGATGCGGGCGCCCTGGATATCCTGCGTCGTCAGCGTGAGCAGTCGATCGCGTTCGCCTCGCTGCCGGCGCTCGACAAAGACGCCAAGGTCTGTGTCTACGTGGAGCTCGACTGCGACGACGAAGCCCAGGCGACTGAGGAGCTGTATCACTTGGGGTGGGTACTGGAGCTTGCGGGCGGCAGCGACGATGCGACATGGGTCGCGCGCACCGAGGTCGATCGCGAGTGTCAGCGATTCTTCCGCCATGCGGTGCCCGAGAGCGTAAACATGCTCATCGACGAGCGTCGCCGCACGGATCCCACCATCACCAAACTGGGCTCGGACATGTCGGTGCCCAACGCACGCTTGGCCGATGTCATCGCCCTTTATCGTCGCACGTTGGCCGAAAGTGGGCTTGAATCTGCCGCCTGGGGGCACATCGGTAACAACCATCTGCATGTGAACATTCTGCCGCGCGATGCGCAGGATTACCGCCGCGGCGGAGAACTCTTTGCCCAGTGGGCTTCCGAGGTCACGGCCATGGGCGGCGCCGTCTCCGCCGAACACGGCGTCGGCAAGATCAAGGCGGGCTTCTTGGAGACGATGTACGGTCACGAGGCCATGGTCGAGTCGGCGCGGCTCAAGCTCCAGCTCGATCCTGCCGGGCAGCTGGGTCGCGGCAACCTGTTTTCGGAGAAGCTCTTGGATGAGCTCGTCCAGAAAGGGGGCGCGTGAAGATGAGCGATTTCCATATGGTGGTGTGCGTCAAGGCGGTGCCGGGCAGCACCGAGGTCAAGATGGACCCCAAGACCAATACCATCGTGCGCGATGGCAAGCAGGCGGTCATTAACCCCTTTGACGCGAGCGCTTTGGAATGCGCGCTGGCGCTGAAGGATGACTTTATCGGCTTTGGCATGGACGTGCGCGTAACGGTGGTGTCGATGGGCATCCCCGCGACTGAATCGCTATTGCGCGACTGCATCGCCCGAGGCGCCGATGACGCGCTGCTGCTAACCGATCGCGCCTTTGCAGGTGCCGATACCCTGGCAACCACCTATGCCCTCAAGTGCGGCATCGAGGCGCTCGACGAGGACTTCGACCTGCTCATCTGCGGCAAGATGGCGGTGGACGGCGATACGGCCCAGATTGGTCCCGAGCTTGCCGGTGCCTTTGAGATTCCCTGCGTGACCGACGTGAGCTGCGTGCAGAGCGCAGGCTTTACGACCTGTGGTTCACTGGCACTTGTTCACGGCTGCGATGCCGGCGAGGAGACGGTCTATCTTGAGATGCCGTGCGCGATGACGACCGCCAAGGAGATTGGCCAACTGCGCATGCCGAGCATTGCCGGTATTCGTGCGGCCGAGGAGGCGGACGTGCGCGTGGTCAACGCTGCCGACGTGAACGCCGACCCCGCGCGCTGCGGCCTTGCCGGCTCGCCGACACAGGTCGTGCGATCGTTTGTGCCCGACCGCGACCAAACGTGCGAGGCCGTTGACGGAACGGCGTCCGAGCAGGCGGCGAAACTTGCCGAGATTATCGAGGGGATGGCATAGATGAGCGGACTGATTATCGATAGCGAAGCCTGTATCGGCTGCGGTCGCTGCGTTCGCGCCTGTGCCTCGGGCGGCATCGTAGTGGAAGGCGAGCGGCCCAACCGTTGCGCCCGCGTAACTGACGGCTGCATCCTATGCGGCGGGTGCGTCGACGCTTGCCCCGTCAATGCCATTTCGATCGAGCGCGACGAGGCTGCCGGCGCGGTTGACCTCGACGCGTATCGAGATATCTGGGTATTCGTTCAGACCGACGAGCACGATGTCGTGGCCCCGGTGGCCTACGAGCTCATGGGCAAGGGACGCGAGCTTGCCGATGCCCGTGGCTGCCGTCTGGTGGCACTGGTCGGTATGGGCCCCGAGGGTTCTCTCGGTGACCTGGAGCATCTGGTTTGCGCCGGTGCGGACGAGGTCCTGGTCTGTCGCGACGAGCGTCTGCGCCAGAACGACGCGGGGGTCTACGCCCGGCTGATCTGTGATTTGGTGGCAGAGCACAAGCCCGAGGCCATTCTGTACGGTGCGACCGCCTTTGGCCGTGAACTGGCACCCGGCGTTGCCGTGCGCCTACAGACGGGCCTTACGGCTGACTGCACCGTGCTTTCGATGGATGCGGAAACGGGCCTGCTGCAGCAGACGCGCCCGGCGTTTGGCGGCAACTTGATGGCCACCATCATTTGCCCCAACCACCGTCCTCAGATGGCAACGGTGCGCCCCGGCATCTTTAGGGAGCCCGAGTTTGACTACAGACGCTCTGGCACGATTACCCAGGTATTCCTTGCGGAAGACACCAAGGCTCGTGTCGAGATCTCGATTCCCGCCGAGGAGTGGGGGCAGCAGGCTTCGATCGCCGATGCCGAGCGCCTGGTCGTGGTGGGTCGCGGCATTGGTTCCAAGAAAAACCTGCCGCTGATGCGAAAACTCGCCGGGGCGCTGGGAGCCGAGCTTGGCTGCACGCGACCTGTCGTGGAGGCCGGCTGGTTGGAGTATCGCCATCAGATTGGCCAGACGGGCGTATCGGTTTCGCCCAAGCTTCTCCTGAGTATCGGTGTTTCGGGCGCCATCCAGCATCTTGCCGGCATCGGTGGGGCGGAGTGCATTATCGCCATCAACGAGGACCCGGATGCCCCCATCTTTGGTGCTGCCCAGTACAAGGTTGTCGGCGATGCCGTCGACGTCGTCGGGGAGCTGCTGGCCCAGCTTGAGCGCTAGGCGCGCGCCAGCCAGTCGCGCATCTCGTCCTTTAGGCGCTCCCAGGTCGCTTGCGTGGCGGGATCGGTAAAGGGACGCGTAATGCCAAAGGGCGCGTCGAGCAGGCGGTAGATATCGCCCTGCTCGCGCGCCAGCGCGCGGCTCGCCGGATAGACGAGCTCAAACATAAAGCAGATGAGTCCCACTAGGTAGTCCGCCGGCTCGTCGCGTTCGTCGCGAGCAACGCAGCGGTGCTCGTCAAAGGCGGCAAGTGTTGGCGACGAGAAGCGGCTGCCGAGAAACGTCTTCTCGTCCACTTTGAGGATGGTGTCGACGGTGCTGTCGGCGATGGTGCGCATAATGTCGATCTTGTCGCCATCGCGCACGATATCGCAGAAGCACCGTGTACGCTCGTCGAGTTGTGCCGGCAGGCGAAAGTCGCTGTGATAGGCGATGCTCGCGCGGATAAGCTCGTCGTGCTCGTCGGTCTCGATAAAATCTCGGATGCTTGTTGTGGCGGGCGCGTCGTCGGGGCTCTCGCCAAAGAGAACCTCGACGCCCAACGCCGAATGGCTCATGCTCTCGGCGTCCTTAAACGTGTCCCAGCGTCGCAGCTGCTCAAAGCGGCCCATATCGTGCAGCAGGCCGCAAAGCCAAGCTAGGTCAATGTCCTGCGGTGACCAGTCCTGTTCGCGCGCCACGGCATCGCATGCCTTGGCAACGTGATAGGTGTGTTCGATCTTGAGTGCGATGCGCGGATTGGCGGCATCGTAAGCATCGGTATAGCGTTTGAAGGCCGCGGTCGCCCGGTCCCGATCGATAGCTGTCATAATGACTTCCTAAAAAGCTGTGTCTTTCGATCCGGTGGCAATTGTAGGTGAACTCGGTTGCCACCGGGCGATGATTCTGCCGCGTCGTCGAATGCGGCTCGGAAATCTTGTCGGGACGAGGAACGCTATGGTGCTCAAAATCGTTAAAACCGTCTGGCCGGTGATGCTTACCTATGTTGCGATAGGCGCGCCGTGCGGAATGATTATGGCACAGACGGGAATGGAGCCCTGGATGGTTTTTGCTCTGAGCAGCACGTTTGTGACGGGTAGCGGCCAGTTTATGGTCTGCAATCTGTGGCTGGCAGGTGTGCCTGCGGCATCGATTGTCGCAAGTGTGGCCGCAATCTCCTCGCGCTTTGCACTTTATTCGGCATCAATCGCGCCCCATCTGAGGGGTGCCTCGAAGCGTCAGACGCTGGCTGTTGCCGCGACGCTCACCGAGGAGGCATACGGCATCTCGCTTGCCAAGTTGGTTGAAGGGGAGGATTGGGGTCCGCACGAGTCCTTTGCGCTTAACGCGATCCTCATCGCGACATGGGGCGTTTCGTGCACGATGGGCGCCGTTGTAGGCGCCGTTGTCGATGTCCCCACCGCTATTGCTGGCTTTGTCTGCACCTCGCTCTTTATCTGCCTGCTCTTTTCGCAGCGACTGTCGCGCGGCAATGTCGTGGCTGCCGTTATGGCTGCGGTGTCTGTCGCCATATGCAAGTTCTTGGGGTGGACGAATATCGCCGTGCCGGCAAGCGTGCTCGTCGGTGTTGCCGCGGCGCTTGCGTGCGATGCTTTCGCCGAAGGAAGGGGCGCTCGCGATGCCCGTTAATGAGTTTTTGGTCCTGTGGCTGTCGTCATGGGCGGCTATCGCGTTTTTCCGCATTGCCCCGGCGTTTGCGTTGCGCGGGAGAACGCTGTCGCCCCGCGTTACCGAGGCCTTGGGTTATATTCCGCCCGCCGCCTTTGCGGCGCTGGTCGCTAACGATTTGATAAGCCCTGGCGCTTTCGACGCCGGCTTGTGGCAGGGCTTGATTCCCTGGATTGCGGCTGCCGGTGTCGTGGCGGTGGCAATCAAGACAAAGTCGATGTTGTGGTGCTGCGTCTCGGGCATCGTGTTCTATATCGTTTTGAGCCTTGTATAAAAGCAAGGGCGCGTTTAGCGTCCCGGCCCAACGAATCGAATTTCTCATCGAGCTGGTCTGCTTCTTCTGGTACCATGGTCAAACTTTACTGTAGCAAAGCGTGACGTGGGCTTTTGTTCTGCGTCAGCGGAAATGGGGGTTTCATGGCACAGGAAGCGACCGCCAACGAGCAAAAGAAATTCAAGGTACCGCGTATCCCGGGCGACATCATGATCTATCCCATGATTGTTGGCCTTTTGCTCAACACTTTCTGTCCGCAGGTCTTTGAGATCGGCGGCTTCTTTACGGCTGCCTGCCGTGGCGGCTCCAATACCATCGTCGCTGCAATCCTGCTCTTCGTGGGTGCCGGCATCAGCTTTAAGTCCACGCCGGGCGCTATCAAGACCGGCATCGTCGTACTGATCCCCAAGCTTGTTGTTGCGGCCGCCCTTGGCTTGGGTGTGGCATATTTCTTTAACGACAACTTCCTGGGCCTGAGCTCGGTCTCAATCATCGGCGGCATTACGTTTTGCAACATGGCGCTCTATACGGGCATCATGGGCGAGTTTGGCGATGAGTCCGAGCAGGGCGCCGTCGGTATCCTGTTCTTTACGGCCGGCCCCGCCGTCACCATGATCATCCTCGGTGTCTCGGGTCTCGCCAACATCCCCATCGGCACCATCATCGGATCCATCCTGCCGCTTGTTATCGGCATGGTCCTGGGCAACTTGTTCCCGTTTATCAAGAATCTGCTGGTCCCCGGCGCCAATCCCGCGATCGCCGTTATCGGCTTTCAGCTCGGTGCGTCCATGAGCCTTTCGAGCTTTATCACCGGCGGTATTTCGGGCATCCTGCTGGGCCTCATCACGCTCTTTATCGTCGGTCCCATTACCTTTGCCTTCGAGCGCTTGTGTGGCGGCAACGGTAAGGCGGCTGTGGCATGCTCCACCATTGCCGGCACGGCCATGACCACGCCGGTCGCCCTCGCCGAGGTCGCCCCGCGCTATGCCGAGCTTGCGCCCACCGCGTATGCGCAGATCGCCACTGCCGTCATCATCACGGCAATCATGGCTCCGATTCTGACCGGCTGGGTCGATAAGAAGTTCTGCCACGGCAAAGAGGATCTGTCGCCTGCCGGTGTCGAGGCCATCGAGGAGGCCGTCGCGACCGACATCGATGGCGAGTAATCGTCGACGCGAGTCAATCAAGCCGGCGTGCAATTCGCGCCGTTTGAGCGCCCGAACGAAAGCTGTCTTGCAGTGACGTTCGGGCGCTCTGCTATTATTCCCCTTACCCCTGCGGAGTAGGGGTGTTTATTGCCCAGACACGAATCGGGCGATTCTGACCACTTGGATATTGAAGGGATGGCGTCTAGTGGTTAAGGCACTCAAGATTGAGATATTCCTGCTATGCATGATTGTTCTTATCGGGCTTGCCGCGCGAAGTCGCCACTCCTTTTTCTCGAGTACCCAGCAGTTATTGTTTAGTACGCTCGGCTACACCTCTGCCGCGTACATGTTATTCGATATAATCTGGACGCTTTCGGACGGTGTGGGCGGCACGCTGGGCATTGCTGCCAACTGGATTTCCAACGCGGTTTCGTTTTCGCTCTTTGCCGCCGCGTGCCTCATTTGGTTTATCTATTCCGAGACGGTGCAGGGTTCTCGCCTTTTGACCGCGCGCTATAGGATGGCGTTTGTAACGCTGCCTGCGGTGCTGGTAGTCGTACTGGCGTTTACTAGCTACTGGACGCATGCCCTGTTCTATATCGATGCGCAGGGCGCGTATCGTCGCGGTTTTGTCTATATGATCCAGCCCATCGTCAGCTACTGCTACGTTATATATACGTCCCTGCATGCGTTTATACAATCTTGCAAGGTCGAGAGCCTACAAAAGAAGGCCATCTATCAAACCTTGGCATTTTTCGCCATTCCGGCCTTGGTGGCCGGTGTCTTTCAGGTCTTTTATTCGGGTCCCTGCCTTAGTGTCGGCATCATGTTAAGTATGTTGCAGCTCTACATTGTTTGTCAGGAGCAGCTGATCTCGACCGACCCGTTGACTGGCCTCAACAATCGCAACCGTTTTGAGACCTATATGCTGTCGCTGTTCTCGGGTGCTGATCAGGCCGATGATATGTACCTGCTTATGATGGACGCCGACGGCTTTAAGCTGATTAACGATCGCTATGGACATGTGGAGGGCGACCATGCTCTCCAGGTCATATCTGCTACGCTCAAAGAGGTCTGCTCGGCGTCTGGTGGTTTTATCGCACGTTATGGCGGCGATGAGTTCGTGGTGCTCCAGAAGGCTGCGGCGGAACAGGACATCATAGACCTGTGTTCGGCGATTAACGACGAGCTCGCTCGTGCCGAGGTGCCGTATGCATTGCGGATGTCCATCGGTTACGCGCGGGTCGGCGATAGTGTTGATACCTGGCAAGACTTACTTCGCGCTGCCGATGCGGAGCTCTACCGCGTCAAGGCCGAGAAAAAGAAAGCCGGCGTCCAGATACGCTAGAAAAAAGCGCACGACCGTTGCGATGGTCGTGCGCCCTTTTTGCGTTGGCGGGGGCCACTGGCCATAACGCCCAGGCGCGGTGCGGCAAGACGGGCGACTGCCGTCGCGACTCGGTACGAAATCAACGAGAACCAGTGTGCTCCATTGAGCTAAAGTGTGCGAACGTCCTCTCTAAAAAGGTGAGCTCGCTAGGCTTTTTTGGGTTTGTTGACGATGATGATGCCGCCGCAGACCAACAGCAGGGCAACGATGACGGTAACGGGGCTCGTGCCAGCGCCCTCACCGAGCAGCAGTGCGCTCAGCAGCACGCCAAAGACGGGGTTCATAAACCCAAAGACCGAGACGCGGCTGACGGGGTTGACGGCAAGCAGGCGCGACCACAGCGAGTAGGCGACGGCGGAAATGAGTGCCATATAAATGATGAGCGCGATGGCGGGGGCAATCGCCGTGGGGGAGAGCGCGCCACCCATCAACAAACCGATGGCGGTGAGGACCAGGCCGCCGACCAAGAACTGCCACCCGGCAAGCAAGACGCCGTCGTGCTCGCGCGAGAAGATACCGATCAGGCAGGTCGAAAGGGCACCCGCGACGGTGGAGGCCAGGATAAAGCCCTCGCCGTCGAGCGCAAAGCCAAAGGTGCCGTCCGCGCCCGAAAGGTTGACGAGCGCGACACCGGCAAAGCCCAGT
>DBFBKG010000133.1:0-15653 GCA_048203815.1 Collinsella sp.
TTCGCCTGCTCCAGAAACGCCAGGAGTCCCTCGCGCGGCGGCACCTTGGAGTACCCATCAATCAAAATCTCGCCCAGCTCGCGATACAGCTCCTCGCCATTCGCGCCAATGCCCCACGTATCGTGGTAGGCCTGGCACTCGTCCTCCAGTGACAGGTGCTCAAATTGGGCAAAGTCATCCACGGTCACGTCAATCCCGTGGCGGTGCAATAGCTCGGGCTGAGCATAAGCCCAAACGGGGGTGCTATTAACCAGCGTGCCGTCGCAATCGAAAATAAAAGCAACCTTGGGAGTGGCGGTATGGGGCATAAACGAACCTTTCGATATCAAATGGTAAACATCCTGCTAAAAACGTTTTACCAAACGTCAGCCAGACAATTTTGAATCCCAAATTGGTAAAACTGTCAAGAGTTTTACCACGGCAATTCTGCCAGTGGTATAAACATGGCGCTTACCGATTAAACGCCACCGCAAATCCGCTTTCGTTCATAAAACTAACGTACAGGTGTTATCGTAGTTTTTGCCGAAAGTTCCACCGAGCACGCGAGGTGGAACGAATCATAGAACTATCGCCGTCCCTTCGATTCGTGCAGCCTTGGACCTTTCGCATCTAGTCACCAAGGCAACACGCTGCCGCGTCATGATGGGATCAAACGTGAGCGATACAAAGCTAAAGCCAGCAACCAAAAAGCCTGCTACCCGCAAAGCCGCCCCGCACGCACCGGAGCTCACCAAGGACGATGTCTACCTGTTTGGCATTGGCATGTGGGAGCGCAGCTGGGAAAAGATGGGCGCTCATCCCGACACGCAGAACCGTACACGCGGCTGGCGTTTTTGCGTTTGGGCGCCCGACGTAAAGAGCGTCCATGTCATTGGCGAATTTAACGATTGGGATGAACAAGCCAACCCGCTGGTGCCCATGCATACGAGCGCTATTTGGGAAGGCTTTATTCCTGGCGCCGAGCAGGGTCAGCTCTATAAGTACCTTATCGAGACCAACGAGGGCGAAAAGCTCTACAAGGCCGATCCATACGCCTTTAAGGCCGAGTGCCCTCCGGGTACCGCCAGCGTGCTGTGGACCCTCGATGGCTACCAGTGGAACGACGCCGCGTGGCTCAAGCGCCGCGCCAGCCATAACCACATGTCGCAGCCGCTCAACATCTACGAGGTGCATATTGGCTCATGGAAGCGCCACGGCGACGCGCCGCAGGGCGATCCGGACGAGTACGGCAACTACCCCGGCCCCATGGATCCCTTCCCCGCACAGCGCGGAGAGTTTTACACCTACGACGACCTGTCGGTGGAGCTCGTGGACTACGTGCGCGACATGGGTTATACGCATATCGAGGTCATGCCGCTCATGGAGCATCCTTTCGACGGCTCCTGGGGCTACCAGACGACTGGCTATTACGCCGCCACGTCGCGCTACGGCAACCCGCAGCAGCTCATGCACTTTATCGATGCGTGCCACGAGGCGGGCATCGGTGTGATCATGGACTGGGTGCCCGGCGGTTTTTGCGCCGACTCCCACGGCCTTGCCACCTTTAACGGCCACATGCTGTTTGAGCACGAGATTCACCCCAACTGGGGCACGCACAAGTTCGACTTCGCCCGCGGCGAGGTCCGCTCCTTCCTGGTCTCCAACGTGCTGTACTGGCTCGAGAACTTCCACGTGGACGGCATTCGCATGGACGGCGTGTCCAGTATGCTGTACCTCAACTTTGGCATTGACGATCCGGGCCAAAAGAAGTTCAACAAGTACGGTACCGAGGAGGACCTGGACGCCAGCGCGTTTATCCGTCAGGTCAACTGCGCCGTGGAGGCGCACTACCCCGACGTGATGATGATGGCCGAGGAGTCCACCGCGTGGCCGCTCGTGACTTATCCGCCGCAGGACGGCGGCCTGGGCTTCCACTACAAGTGGGACATGGGTTGGATGAACGACACCCTGCACTACATGCAGACCGATTTTCCGTGGCGCCCCGGCAACCACGGCCTGCTCACGTTCTCCATCATGTACGCCTTTACCGAGAATTTCATTTGCCCGCTCAGCCACGACGAGGTCGTGCACGGCAAGTGCTCGCTCATCGGCCGCATGCCGGGCGACTGGTGGCGCCAGTTTGCCGGCCTGCGCACGCTCGCCTTTTACCAGATGACGCATCCCGGTGCCAAGCTCAACTTTATGGGCAACGAGATCGGCCAGTTTATTGAGTGGCGCTACTACGAGTCCATCCAGTGGTTCCTGACCGAGGAGTATGAGACCCACCGTCATCATCAGGCGTTCATTAAGGCGCTCAACCACCTGTACACCGCCGAGCCCGCCCTGTACGAGCGCGGCTACACCGACGACGGCTTTACCTGGATCGACGCGGACAACTCCAAGCAGTCCATCGTGAGCTTTGTGCGCCAGGGCGAGAACATCGACGACGACCTGGTGATTCTGATCAACTTTGATCCGGCGAGCTACGAGAGCTTCCGTGTGGGCGTGCCGCGCGAGGGTGACTGGGAGGTCATCTTCGATTCCGACCGTCCCGAGTTTGGCGGCAGCGGATATGCCGGCGAGGAGCCCTACACCTGCTCGAGCGAGCCCTATCCCTGGAACGGGCAGATGGACTCCATTGAGATTAAGGTGCCCGGCCTGGCTGGCGTGGTGCTTAAGCGCCGCGGTCCCAGCAGCTATAAGCCGCCCGTGGTCGAGGAGCCCAAGAAGGCGACGCGCAAGCGTGCGTCCTCGGTGAAGCCCAAGACCGCAGCAGCAAAGAAGGCTCCGGCTAAGGCGAAGGCTGCCAAGCCCGCTGCCAAGGCCAAGACCGCCGCAAAGCCCGCTGCTAAGGCTACCGCGACCAAGAAGCCGGCTGCCAAAAAGGCCGCTACCAAGGCCAAGTCAGCTTCTGCTAAGCCGTCTGCCAAGGAAGCGTAACAAAGCCGTTACAGCTGTAATTACCCGCCCCGCGGGGGCGTAGGATACAAGTCATAACCGTTCCGGGAGAAACATCCCCGGGGGAAAGGAACGTATGAATAAGATCTTCGACAACAAGCAGGAGTTTACCGAGCTCTATCGCGATGCCGTCATGAGCATCAGCGGCAAGAGCGTCGAGGCCGCCAGCGACCTGGACCGCTTTAACGCCCTGGCCAAGCTCGTGGCCGAGAAGGCGCGCACCGTTGCCACCAAGAGCGACGCCCGCGCCACCGCCGAGGGCAAAAAGCGCGTGTACTACTTCTCGATCGAGTTTTTGATCGGCCGCCTGCTCGACAACTACCTGCTCAACTTTGGCGTGCGCGACATGGTCGCCGAGGCGCTCGACGACATGGGCTTCGACCTGTCTGTCATCGAGAACCAGGAGCCCGATCCGGCTCTGGGCAACGGTGGCCTGGGCCGTCTGGCCGCATGCTTCCTGGATTCCATGGCAGCCGAGGGCATTGCCGGCTACGGCAATGGCATGCGCTACCGCTACGGCCTGTTTAAGCAGGAAATCGTTAACGGCAGCCAGGTCGAGGCCACCGACGAGTGGCTCACCCACGGCTATCCCTGGGAGGTCCGCCGTCAGGACAAGGCCGTGACCATCAAGTTTGGTGGCCATGTTGAGGGCTTTGAGGAGAATGGCCGCACGTTCTACCGCACGGTGGACACGCAGGACATCCTGGCCGTCCCCTACGACATCCCCGTGGTGGGCTATGCCGGCGAGACCGTCAACAAGCTGCGCGTCTGGGCCGCCGAGCCGGTCGAGGAGCACTTTGACCTTGAGGCCTTCAACCGCGGCGACTACGCCCTGGCCGATGCCGAGCGCGCCGAGGCCGAGGCAATCAGCGCCATCCTCTACCCCAACGACGCCGGCGAGCACGGCCGTCTGCTGCGCCTGAAGCAGGAGTACCTGTTTGTTTCCGCCGGCATCTACAGCCTGCTCGACACCTTTGAGAAGGAGCACGGCGAGAACTGGGAGCTGCTGCCGCAGTTTGTGGCCATCCACACCAACGACACGCACCCCGCCATGTGCGGCCCCGAGCTCATGCGTATCCTGATCGACGAAAAGAAGCTCGAGTGGGACGACGCCTGGAACATCGTGACGCAGGTCGTGAGCTACACCAATCACACCATCCTGCCCGAGGCTCTGGAGAAGTGGCCCATCGGCACGTTCTCCAAGCTCCTCCCCCGCGTGTACCAGATCATCGACGAGATCAGCCGTCGTTGGCACGAGTCGTTCGACACCACGCAGGAGGGCTGGCAGGAGCGTCTGCGCCAGACCGCCATTCTGTGGGACGGCGAGATTCGCATGGCCAACCTGTCCGTGATCTGCAGCCACAGCGTCAACGGCGTGGCCAAGATTCACTCCGACATCATCAAGAGCATCGTGCTCAAGGACTTCTATGCCCTCACGCCCGAGAAGTTCAACAACAAGACCAACGGCATCTCGCACCGTCGCTTCTTTGCCGAGGCCAACCCCACCTACGCCAAGCTCGTGACCGAGGCCATTGGCGAAGGCTGGCTCAAGGACGCCTTTGAGCTGGAGAAGCTTAAAGGTTTTAAGGACGACACCGAGTTCCTGAAGGCCGTGGGTGCCTCCAAGCGCGCCAACAAGGAGCGCCTGGCCGCCTACGTTAAGGCCGAGACCGGTCTGGTTATCGACCCCAACACCGTCTTCGACGTTCAGGTTAAGCGCTTCCATGCCTACAAGCGCCAGCTCATGAACATCATGAAGGTGATGGACATCTACAACCGTCGCATCGCGGATCCCAACTTCCACGTGACGCCGACGACCTTCATCTTTAGCGGCAAGGCTGCCTCGAGCTACACCTTCGCCAAAGAGACCATCCGCCTCATTAACTCCGTGGCCGACGTCATCAACAACGACCCGCGCGTCAACGAGGTCATGAAGGTCTGCTTTATCCCCAACTTCCGCGTGAGCAACGCCCAGCTCATCTACCCCGCCGCCGAGATTTCGGAACAGATCTCCACGGCCGGCAAGGAGGCCTCGGGCACGTCCAACATGAAGCTCATGATGAACGGCGCCATTACGCTGGGCACCCTCGACGGCGCCAACATCGAGATCGCCGACCTGGCCGGCCGCGAGAACGAGGCCATCTTTGGCCTGACCGCTCCCGAGGTCGAGCAGCTCTGGGCATCCAACAGCTACTTTGCGTGGGATACCCTCAACAACGATCGCGAGCGTCTGGGCCGCGTGATGGACGAGCTCAAGGACAACACCTTTGCGGGTCTTTCGGGCAACTTCGAGAGTATCTACAACGAGCTCATGAACAACAACGACCCCGACCTGGTCATGGCAGACTTCCGCAGCTACGTGGATGCGTGGGAAAAGCTCACCGGCAGCTACGGCGACCAGGAGACCTGGAACCGCAAGGCGCTGCTCAACACCGCCTCCTCCGGCTGGTTCTCGAGCGATCGCACCATTCGCGAGTACCGCGACGAGATCTGGCACGCGTAAAGGCGCGCGAGCTCCCCTATGCCAGCACGGCATTACTCGACGGGCGTGACGTTGCGCCGCGCCCGTCGCTAATGGGTTTAGGAACATCGATGACAGAAGGAGAAATCGATGAGTAAGAAAGAATGCATCGCGATGCTCCTCGCAGGAGGACAGGGCAGCCGATTGGGGGCACTCACCCAAAAGATCGCTAAGCCGGCGGTTAGCTTTGGTGGCAAGTTCCGCATTATCGACTTTTCGCTCTCCAACTGCTCCAACTCGGGCATCGACACGGTGGGCGTTCTGACGCAGTATCGCCCCTACCTGCTGCATGCCTACGTGGGCTCCGGCGAGGCGTGGGATCTGGACAGCCGCGACGGCGGCGTGTCGATTCTGCCGCCGTACGAGACGCAGACCGGTGGCGCCTGGTATGCGGGCACGGCCGACGCCATTACGCAGAACCTCGACTACATCAAGGCCAACGACCCCAAGTACGTCCTGATTCTTTCGGGCGATCACCTGTATCGCATGGACTACCGCAAGATGCTCAAGACGCACATTGAGAACAACGCAGACCTCACGGTGAGCGTTATGCCCGTGCCGTGGGAGGAGGCCAGCCGTTTTGGCATCCTGACCACCGACCCCGAGGACGGCCGCATCACCAAGTTTACCGAGAAGCCCGAGAAACCCGATTCGAACCTCGCGTCCATGGGCATCTACATCTTCTCGGCCGACGTGCTGATCGAGGCGCTCGAGCAGGACGCTCTGGACCAGCGCTCGAGCCACGACTTTGGCAAGGACATCATCCCCAAGCTGCTCGGCGAGAACAAGCGCCTGTACAGCTACGAGTTCCACGGCTTTTGGAAGGACGTCGGCACCATTGCCAGCTTCCACGAGACCTCGATGGACCTGCTGGGCAACAACCCCGAGTTCGATCTGTTTGACAAGAACTTCCCCATCATGTCCAACATCACCACGCGTCCGCCGCACTACATTGGCCCGGACGGCCGCCTGGACGACTGCCTGGTCTCCAACGGCTGCAAGATCTACGGCACCGCACGCCACTCGATCCTTTCGACCGATGTCATCATCGAGGAGCGCGCCGTGGTCGAGGACTCCGTACTGCTGCCGGGTGCGCACGTTAAGAGCGGCGCGCACATCTGCCGCGCTATTTTGGGCGAGAACTCCACGGTCGAAGAGGGCGTGAAGCTCGGCTCTGTCGATACCACCAAGGATACGGCCGTCGTTGGAAATGACGTCGTTATCGGGAAGGGGGAATGATCCGATGATCAATCGCAAGGCCATCGGTTATATCACCGCTAACTACTCTTCGACTTACGGCAGCGTGCTGCTCAAGGACCGCCCCATCGCGTCCGTCCCGTTTTTGGGCCGCTACCGCCTGATCGACTTCCCGCTGTCCAACATGATGAATGCCGGCATTAAGACCGTCGGCGTCGTCATGCCGGGCAACTACCGCTCGCTGATCGACCACGTGGGCTCGGGCAAGGACTGGGGCCTGGACCGCAAGAAGGGCGGCCTGTTCATGGTGCCCGGCAACGCGTATGGCACCACCAAGGGCGGCATGCGCTTCTTGCTGCGCGACATCATCTCCAACAAGACGCTGTTCCAGCGCTCGGACAAGCCCTATGTCGTGATGATGGGCACCAACATTATCTTTAACATGGACCTCAACACCATCATCGACGCGCACGAGAACTCCGGTGCCCAGATGACCGTGGTGTACTGCAAGGCCACGCGCAACGTCGATGACGAGACCAAGCTCGAGATTAACGAGAACGGCCGCCTGACGGGCGTGAGCGCCGGCGTCGTGTACGGCGACAACGCCTCTATGGACTGCTGTATCGTCAACCGTGAGACGCTGCTCGAGATTATCGATCACTACCAGGCCGCCGACTATCTGGACCTGCTCGAGGCACTCCAGGGCGACTTTGGCAACATCGACGTGTGCAGCTACGAGTACAAGGGCGAGGTCGTGGGCGTGTTTAGCGAGAAGTCGCTGTATCGCCGCAGCATGGACCTGCTCGACCAGACCGTGGCCGACCAGCTCTTTGACCCAGAGCGCCCGATCCTGACCAAGGCTCACGACGTGCCGCCTTCGCGTTATGCGACCGGCAGCCATGCGTGCAACTCGATCATCTCGGCCGGCTGCATCATCAAGGGCACCGTGCGCAACTCGATCCTGTCGCGCGGCGTTGTGGTTGAGGAAGGCGCCTCGGTGACCAACTCGATCATCAACCAGAGCTGCATCATAAAGAGCGGGGCCCGCGTCGAGAACGCCATCCTGGACAAGAACAACGTGGTTCCCACCAACACCGAGCTTCGCGGCACGCCCGAGAACATCCTGGTGCTGGGCAAGGCTCCGTTAACTCCCGATACCACCATCGTGCATTAACGTAGGCACCGCAACATCGCTCGTAACATGTAGAATAGCCGCCCGGTTTGCGCCAGGCGGCTATTCTCGAATTGCAACAGGGAGACAATATGGCAGATTCCAGCAAAAAGATGCAGATCGTGTTTGCCTCGGCCGAGTGCGCACCGTTTGTAAAGACCGGTGGCCTGGGCGACGTGGCGGGTTCGCTGCCCGCGGCACTCGTGCGCGCCGGCGCCGAGGTCATCGTGATGGTGCCCAAGTACGCCACCATCAAGGACGAGTACAAGGCGCAGATGGAGCACTTCTCCGACTTTTACGTGAGCCTGGGCTGGCGCAACGAGTACTGCGGGCTCGAGAAGCTCGAGCACGACGGCGTCACCTATATGTTCATCGACAACGAGCGCTACTTTGCGCGCGACTATCCGTACGGCTTCTTTGATGACGGCGAGCGTTTTGCGTTCTTCTCCAAGGCCATCACCGAGAGCCTGCAGCACCTGCCGGCCGGTTTTGAGTGCGACATCCTGCACTGCAACGACTGGCAGACGGCACTGGCGCCCGTGTTCTTACGCGAGTTCTACCAGGGCCTGCCGCTGTACGACCGCGTCAAGACCGTCTTCTCGATCCATAACGTGGCGTTCCAAGGCCAGTTTAGCGACACCGTGATGGAGGATATCCTGGGCGTGGCGCACATTCCGGCGGCCGCCTCGCAGCTGCGTTGCGACGCCTGCAGCATCAACTACATGCTGGGCGCGCTGCGCTATGCCGATGCCATCACCACGGTGAGCCCCACCTATGCCAACGAGATTCAGACGCCCGAGTTTGGCGAGGGTCTGGACGGTGTGCTGCGCGAACGTTCCTATGCGCTGCAGGGCATTTTGAATGGCATTGACGTGGCGGGCTTTGATCCGGCGACTGACAAGCGCATTGCCGCAAACTACACGGTCGAGGACCGATCCGGCAAGGCCGTGTGCAAGGCCAAGCTGCAGGAAGAGCTGGGGCTCGAGGTTCGCGACGACCGTCCGCTCATGGTGATGGTCACGCGCCTGACGCGCCAGAAGGGCATGGACCTGGTCATGTACGCGCTCGACCGCATCCTGTCCGGCGGCGTGCAGGTAGCGGTGCTGGGCACCGGCGACCGCGACTACGAGGACGGCCTGCGCTACTTCCAGGACAAGTACCCCGGCACCATGGCTGCGCGCATCGAGTTCGATCCGGCGCTGTCGCAACGTATGTACGCCGCCGCCGACATGTTCCTGATGCCTTCGAAGTTTGAGCCCTGCGGCCTGTCGCAGATCATCGCCATGCGCTACGGCACCCTGCCCATCGTTCGCGAGACCGGTGGCCTGAAGGACACGGTGATCCCGTATAACGAGTTTACCGGCGAGGGCACGGGCTTCTCGTGTAGCAACTTTAACGGCGACGAGATGGGCGACGCGGTGTTCCGCGCGGCGCGCCTGTTCTGGGATAACCGCGATGCTTGGAACCAGCTGGTCACGCAGGCCATGAGCCAGGACTTTAGCTGGACGCGCTCGGCCGACAAGTATCTGGACCTGTACTTCTTTATGCATCCGGAGATTGAGCGCCCGGCGGCTGTGAAGGCTGCTGCGGCTGTGGAGAAGCCGGTTGCCGCTGAAGCCGAGCCTGCGGCGCCCGTTAAGGAGCCCGCTGCCGCCGAGGAGCCCAAGGCCGAGGAGAAGCCGGCTGCCGATGCCGAAGTTAAGCCCGCAGCGAAACCTGCCGCTAAGAAGACGACCACCCGCAAGACAACGGCTAAGAAGGCCACGACCACGAAGGCCGCTGCTAGCAAGACTAGCGCCGCTAAGGCAACTACTGCCAAGGCAACGACCACGCGCAAGCGCACGACCGCCGCTGCCAAGAAGGCCGCTGAGGCCGAGGCCGCTCCCGAGGTAAAGGCCGAGGCTAAGCCTGCGGCAAAGGCTCCGGCCAAGACTGCTGCCAAGAAGACGGCCGCGACCAAGACCACGACTGCCAAGAAGGCCGCGGCTACGAAGTCGACGACCAAAAAGGCCGCCTCGACTAAGGCAGCCGCAAAGCCGGCCGCCAAGGACGAGGAGACGCCCGCCGAGCCCAAGGGCAAGGCAGCTGTCGAGGCAAAGCCGGCCGCCAAGACCACCACGCGCAAGCGCACTACCACGACGGCCAAAAAGGCCACGACCAAGGCTGCTGCTCCCAAGGCAGAGGCTAAGGTCGAGGACAAGCCCGCAGTAAAGGCCGAGCCGGCACCGAAGGCTGCTGAGGTCAAGACCGCTCCGAAGGCTACGGCAAAGACCGAGCCCGCCAAGGAGGCCCCGGTCTCCCCCGCCGCTAAGACTGAGGAAAAGGCTCCGACCAAGAAGACCTCCGTCCGTAAGGCAACGGCCACCCGCAAGCGCCACTAATCCGGACGATTCAAACTTAATCCTCAACGCAAAAGAGGGCGCCCCAACCAGGCGCCCTCTTCTTGGTTGAACTTCTCTAGTAAAAAAGAAGCCCGGTTTACTACGACAAAATGGCTCCGGCTGACCACGGCGAGTAATCTACGAAATTGGCAACGCCTCTACCTGCGGTTTTAATATCACGAAAATGACCGTGGTTGAGATCATTCAATTCGTCGTAGTAAACCGAAGTACTTTTGGTTGGCTACAAATAGTATCGGTATAGACGTTTTTAAATATCGCGATAATTTGGGTGGTAAAACGATTTTCTAGGACAACCGTTCGCCGATAGTAAACGGATGTTGTTTATACAGCCTATGTACAACAGATATACTTACTTCCTGTGCGTAAAGCCCATGGCCCGCAGGCCGTGATTCTATTGAACTGGACCGTATTATGAGATTGATACACAACAGCCGTCTGCCGCAGTTTCGCATTCCGTTTGGCGCTGTGACCACTGGAACTTCCGTTTCGCTCTCGGTGATTTTGGAGGATGCCGACCCCAACCAGGCAGCGCTTACCCTGCGTACCTGGGTCGATGAAATCGGTGAGTCTCTGTATCCCATGACGCACGAGGGCGACGGTATATTTACCGTAGAGCTTGAGTGCACCGAACCCTGCCTTGTGTGGTACAGCTTTATATGCAATATCGAAGGTCAGCCCGAGGTCCGCCTGGGCGCGCCGCAAGGCCGCACGGGCGGCGAGGGCGTAACCTACGACTACGCCGAGGTTCCGTCCTTCCAGATTACCGTCTACAAGCACCGCGAGAACCGTCCCACTTGGTACGAGCGCGGTATGGTCTACCAGATTTTCCCCGACCGCTATGCCCGCGACGAAAACTGGCGCGAGCGCACGCTTGCCGAGGTCGAAAAACCGCGCAACGGAATCCAGCGCCGCATGGTCGAGGACTGGAACGAACCGCCCGAGTACGAGCGTGCCGAGGACGGCTCCATCAAGACCTGGGATTTTTACGGCGGCTCGCTCAAGGGTATCCAAAATGACCTGCCCCGCATTGCCGAGCTAGGCTTTACGGCCATCTACCTCAACCCAATCTTTGAGGCCGCGAGTAACCACCGCTACGACACGGCCGACTACACCAAGATCGACCCGATCCTGGGCACCGAGCAGGACTTTACGGAGCTGTGCAAGGCGGCCGAGAAGCTCGGCATTTCCATCATCCTGGACGGCGTCTTCAACCACACGGGCGACGATTCGATCTACTTTAACCGCTACGGCAATTATCCCGGCGTCGGTGCTTGGCAAAGCGAGGACTCGCCGTGGCGCGATGCGTTTTACTTCCATGAAGACGGTTCGTATGACTGCTGGTGGGGCGTGGGCAACATGCCCGCCATCAACGAGAGCTCCGAACTGGTGCGCGAGCGGCTCCTGGGCAAGGACGGCGTGATCCGCAAATGGCTGCGCGCCGGTGCCCATGGTTGGCGCCTGGATGTGGCCGACGAGCTTTCCGATGACTTCCTGGCCGAAATCAAAAAGGCCGTGCTCGCCGAGAAACCTGACGCGCTGCTGCTCGGCGAGGTCTGGGAAGACGCCTCCAACAAGATCAGCTATGGTCACCTGCGTCGCTATCTGCAGGGCTCGGAGCTCGACTCCGCCATGGACTACCCCTTCCGCGACATGGTCATCGGCTTTTTGATGGGCTACAAGAACGCATATCAGGCTGCCGAGGACATCGAGACCCTGCGCGAGAACTACCCGCGCGAGGCACTGGCCTGCGCACTCAATCTGCTTTCGAGCCACGACCGTCCTCGCATCATCTCAGTACTCGGCGGTGGCCCCGACGAGTCACAGCTGCCCGAGAGCGAGCGCAGCAAATGGCGCCTGGACGATAACTCGATGGGCCTGGCCAAGAGCCGTTTTTGGTTGGCGACGCTCATGCAGATGACCTTCCCGGGCGTACCCTCAATCTATTACGGCGATGAGTACGGCTTGGAGGGCCTCACCGATCCGGGCAACCGCCGTACCCTGCCTTTGAAGGAAGACCTGCACGACTTCGATACGCTGGCTATCGTTAAGAACGCGTCTGCCGTGCGTCGCGCGCTGCCTTTTATGGTCGATGGCGAAATCAAGGCCTTTGCGCTCAACGACGACGTCTTGGCATACACCCGCACGGGCAAAGACGGCGAAGCCGCGACGGTCATCATCAACCGCAGTCTGCGCAATTCGCACTGCGTGACGATCCCGGCGCTCGGCGAATGTGCAAGTGACGTGATCAGCGGCCACGAGTGCGAAATCCATAACGGCACGGTTACGCTCGACCTGTACCCGTTGGGCTCTTCGATCATCTATCACCATGCCGAGAAGCGCCTGCAGGAGCCGCTCGATCACGGCGCGGGCGTCGTGTGCCACATCACCTCGGTGCCGACCGATGACGGCAAGCCTGGCACAATCGGTGCGCCCACGCGTCGCTTTATCGATCACCTAGCCGCCATGGGCATGCGCTACTGGCAGGTCCTGCCCGTCAATCCTACGGACTATTTCCGCTCCCCTTATGCCGGCCCTTCGGCCTTTGCAGGCAATATCGACCTGCTGCCCGAGAGCCATGAGGAGCTGGCTGCCGACTTCGTCACTTGGAAGGCCCGCGGCGGCGAGGATGCCGACCCGCTCTACACTGCGTTTAAACATCGCAATGCCGATTGGCTCGAGAAGTACTGCGTCTACATGGCCGTTAAGAAGTACTTTGAGGGACTGTCGCGCCACGATTGGCCGACGGATGTCGCGCGCTACAACGAGCACCTAATCGATGACAAGCGCTTCCACGACGAGGCCGAGCTGCAGGCGTACATGCAGTATCGCTTTGACCTTGCCTGGTGCGAGCTTATGAACTATGCGCACAAGAAGGGCATCGAGGTCATCGGCGATATCCCCATGTATGTCTCGGACGATTCGGCCGATGCGTGGAGCGAGCCCGATAACTTCTGGCTGTCCGACACTGGCAAGGCAATCGAGATCTCCGGTGCGCCGCCCGACAACTTTGCGCCCGAGGGCCAGGTGTGGGGAAACCCCACCTTCCGCTGGGATCACATGAAGGAGAACGGCTATCGCTGGTGGATGGATCGCCTGCGTCGTGCATTTTCGCTCTACGACCGCGTGCGCCTGGACCACTTCCTGGGCTTCCACAGCTACTTTAGCATCCCTGCCGGCAAGGCCTGTGCCGACGGCCGCTGGCTTGCAGGACCGGGCAAGGACCTGTTCCAGACCGCCTACGACGAGCTGGGTCCGCTCAACTTTATTGCCGAGGATCTGGGCTATCTGACGCCCGGTGTTCGCGCGATGGCTTCGGCCTGCGGCTTCCCCGGCATGGACGTACTGGAGTTTAGCGACTACGACGTTCGTTGCGGAATTCACCCCACACCGGGCAAGATCCTGTATACCTCGACGCACGACACCTCTACGCTCGCCGGCTGGTGCACGCATTCCTTTGCGGGCGGCGACGAACCAAGCGGCATTGCATTGGCAAGCGAACTCATGGGCAACGCCCTGGCAAGCGATGCTCCGCTCGTGATGATGCCGCTACAGGACGTGCTGGGGCTTGGCGACGACGCGCGTATGAACGTACCGGGCGTGGCCACGGGCAACTGGACTTGGCAGGCTGACGAGGCCGACGTTGCGGCCGCCGAGGGCAAAACTGCGAAGCTCCTGCGCAGCACCCATAGATTCTGGTGCGAAGCGTGATAAAAACCCCGATATAGGGTACAGTTACAGCTGTTTGAATTTTTGCGGGCAGAGCGATCTGCCCGCTTTGTGCTGAAAAGGAAGTATTATGGCGCGCTACGATTACAAGTGCACGAGCTGCGGCAACGTGTTTGAGGTTGAGCACCCCATGTCCGAGACGCCCGAGGTCGTATGCCCCAGCTGCGGTGCCCCGGCATCCAAGACGTTCTCGGCCAGCGGCATTAAGTTCGACGGCAGCGGTTTCTACAACACCGACCAGCGCAGTGGCGGCTCCAGCACCAGCGCCACCAGCGGCTGTTGCGCCAACTGCCCGCATAACCACTAGCAACCAATCAGCCCCGCGACCGACACCGATCGCGGGGCTGATTCTTTAGCTACCCAGGCTTCCTTATGAGTTGCGGTGAAATAGTTCCTGAATGGGGGTGCGGGCGATTTCTTGGACCGCGCCTAGGCGTATCCAAGTGGAGTGGGAAGGATAAACTGGACTTTCTTTTAAGGATCCTCAAGCGTATTGCCGCTCGTATTCCACTGGAGACATGTAGCCCAGGGTGGAATGCATGCGCACCCTATTGTAATAGAGCTCTATGTACTTGAAGATGTCCTGCTTGGCCTCGTCCCTCGTCCCATAGCTCCTCTCTTTCACCAATTCCCTTTTCAGCGTCTTGAAGAACGACTCGGCCACCGCGTTGTCCAGCGGCGTGCCGGGCCTTGATACCGACTGGACTATGCCATGCGAGTCCAGACACCGCTGGAAGGAACGGGAGGTGTACTGCGCGCCCTGATCGTCATGGAAGACGAGGCTGCCGTCATCTGGCGGACCCTCCCTGCCGACCGCCTGCTCCATCGCGTCGATCGCGACCTTCTCGGTGATGCGCTCGGACATCGACCAGCCCACGACCTTGCGGGAGAAGGCGTCTATCACGGCTGCGAGATAGAGCCACCCTTCTCTTGTGGGTATGTAGGTGATGTCGCCCACCCAAAGCCTGTTGCGCTCGCCCACGGTGAAAGCGCGCTCTACCAGGTTCAACCGAGGGTCTCCCGGCTCGACCTTCTTCTGGATGCGGTGTTTTCGGGTCGCGCCCTTTCCGGCAAGTCCGAGCTTCTGCATGATGCGGAGCACGCGCTTCTCGCTCACGACGATGCCGCTTTTTCGCAGTTCGCGGTTGATGCGCCGGTAGCCGTAACGGCCCTTGTGCCGCTCGAAGGCCTCGGCGACGAAACCTTCGATCGCCTCCCGCTCTATCTGGGCGTCGGACTTCTTCCGGCCGAGATACTCGTAGAAACCGGATTTCGAGACTTTCATCAGCCCGCATGCCTTCTTGATGGGGCCGATCTCGCCCCTATGCTCTTTGAGGAACTCGAACCTCACGCATGGTCTTGACTCAAGAAGGCCCGGAAATTTTTTAGTATCTCGTTCTCGCGCTCGAGCTCCTCGACCTTCTTCTTGAGCTTCACGATCTCGTAGTCCTTGTTGATCTTCGGGGAGCCGTTTCCGGGGAACGCGCCGTCTCCCATCTCCTCGTATTCGCGGGCCCATCTTCTCAGCGTCGAATCCTTTATGCCGAGTTCCTCCGATAGGCCTTTGACCGTCATTTCCCCGGACAGGACCACCTTTGCCGCCGAGACCTTGAACTGCCTGTCGTATCGCTTTCTTCTTTGGGTCATCTTGAACACCTTTCGCTCTTAACTAGGTGTCCAATTCATCATACCCACTCCA
>DBFBKG010000134.1:0-5085 GCA_048203815.1 Collinsella sp.
ACCCCACGACAGTTTTTGCATGAGAGATGCCCCTGAGAGCCGCGGGAGCCGGGCGGCGCATATGAACTTTCCTGCTCTACAGTCCTGCGCAAGACGGAAAGCACATTAAGTGCTTTCCTTTGCGTGCGGAACTCGCGATAAAGTTCATATGCGCCGCCCGGCTCCCGCGGCTCTCAGGGGCATCTCTCATGCAAAAACTGTCGTGGGGTAAAGTCCTAGGTCAGTGGCGTTTTATACCGAGAAATCCAAAAAAGCTGAAAATTCATTACAAATTTGCGTTGACTTTAGGTAACTAAAGTTTCATACTCCTTTTCAACCACTGGGGGATGTGAACACGCACGGATCGTTCGCATCATGATTGAAGAGGATTTCTTAGACATGTTCACGCATCAGCTAAACATTATCAGCGTAGTAATTATCTGATGCGGGTTAGCACATACAGCTAGCCCGTACGATAACGGGCGGCTGATGAAGATGAGGGCCGTCGAGCGCAACCGACGGCCCTCATTTTTTATGTCTAGGAAGTTCTTTTTAGAGGAGGAAATGTAATGAACGGAGTTTTGCTCATGGTTGTGGCCGCGGCGGTGCTCGCCTGCGGCTATCTGGGCTATGGCCGATGGCTGGCCAACAAGTGGGGCGTTGACAAAGAGGCCCTCACGCCGGCCAAGCGCATGAAGGACGGCAAGAGCTTCTCGCCCGTCTCCGCCTTCACCGCGTTCTCGCACCAGTTCAGCTCGATCTGCGGTGCTGGCCCTGTTACGGGTACGATCGTCGCCATGGCCTTTGGCTGGCTGCCCGTCGTGCTCTGGGTCCTCGTCGGCGGCATCTTCTTTGGTGCCGTCCACGACTTTGGTGCTCTGTACGCTTCGATGAAGAACAACGGCAAGTCGCTCGCTCAGCTCATCGAGAAGTACATCGGCAAGACCGGCCGTCGCCTCTTCCTGATCTTCTCCTGGCTGTTCTGCATCATCGTCATCGCCGCTTTCACCGACATGGTCTGCAAGACGTTCATGTTCACCCCGGCCGTTGACGCTTCTGGTGCTGCTACCGGTGCCATCGACTTCACCAAGTCCTATGCCGCCGGCTGCGCTGGTACCATTTCCATCCTGTTCACCTTCGTCGCTATCGCCTTTGGTTGGGCCCAGAAGAAGTTCAACCTCACCGGCGCTGCCGAGTTCGTCACTGGCGTTGTCCTCATGGTTCTCATGTTCGCCGTCGGCATGCAGTTCCCGGTCTACCTGGATAAGTTCCAGTGGTTCGCCGTCGTCATGGTCTACCTGGTCTTCGCTGGCGCTATGCCCATCCAGATGCTCAAGACCCCGCGTGACTACCTCACTTCCATCATGATGATCGTCATGATCGTCTGCGCTGTCCTCGGCATCGTCGTCCTGGGCGTCAACGGTCAGGCCACTATCACCGCTCCGGTCTTTACCGGCTTCTCCACTGCCTCCGGCATGATGTTCCCGGTCCTGTTCGTCTCCGTTGCCTGCGGCGCTCTCTCCGGTTTCCACAGCCTCGTTTCTTCCGGCACCTCTTCCAAGCAGGTCGAGAAGGAGCAGGACGCCGTCAAGGTCGGTTACGGCGCAATGATCGTCGAGTCCTTCGTCGGCATCCTTGCCATCATCGTTGCCGGCATCATGTTCTCCGATATGAACACCGCCGGTACCGGCGCCCTCAACGCCGGTGTCGCTTCCACCCCGTTCCAGATCTTCGCCGCTGGCATCTCCCGCGGTATGCAGGCCTTCGGTGTTGACGGCACGCTCGCTACCGTCTTCATGACCATGAACGTCTCCGCTCTGGCCCTGACCTCGCTCGACGCCGTCGCCCGCATCGCCCGCACCTCGTTCTCCGAGTTCTTTGCCCAGACCAACGACGCCCTGGCCATCGAGTCCAAGGCCGGCTACATGAAGGTCCTCGGCAACCCCTGGTTCGCCACGGTTGTCACCCTGCTTCCTGGTCTCGCCCTCGCTTTTGGTGGCTATGCCAACATCTGGCCGCTCTTTGGTGCTTCCAACCAGCTGCTCGGCGGCATGACCATGATCACCCTCGCCGTGTTCTGCAAGTGCACCGGCCGCAAGGGTTGGATGCTCTACGTGCCCGTCGCCTTCCTGCTCTGCTGCACCTTCACCTCGCTGGTCCAGAGCGCCATGGGCTGCATGACCGCCGTCCAGGCCTACGGTTTCTTCGGTACCATCCCGGCTACCGCCACCACGGCCGCCGTTTCCGTCGCCGCCACCAAGGGTCTGCAGCTTGTCTTCGCTGTCCTGCTGATGGTCCTGGGCCTCATCGTTGCCGTCAACTGCCTCAAGGAGTTCTTCGGCAAGGAGGCTGGCTCCATGCCTGATGAGGAGCCCGAGTGGTCCGAGATGGGCAAGGCCGAGTACGGTCGCGCCGCTGCCGCCGAGGCTCCCGCTGACGCCGAGGCCGCCAAGGCCTAGTCAGCTTGATGGACTAACCGTTCCATCCATATGACTCGGAAAGATCGGGTCCGCGACTTCGCGGGCTCGGTCTTTTTTTCATGCGAAAGCGGGTGACGCTCGAGTGTTCTCGCAGATGTTTTGCGTGGATAAGGGCGCGCGTTGTACCATATAGACGTATATGTGCACATATGAAAGGGGCCCCGTGGCCAAGACGGTATATTCCGATAATCAAAACAATGTCGATGCTTTGGCTGAGCGCCTGAGCAGCCAGACGTCGCTTTCTGCTGAGCGTGCCAAGCTGGTTGCCTACGACCTGCTTTGCCGCAAGGCGCTCAAGATTAAGTCGAGTGCGCTGGCGCAGATTTTCCGCTCCGTCGATAAGGAGTGCGACACCAAGGCGATGCGCGATGAGCTTATCGCGGCAAAGATCGTGACCAAGATCGAGGGTAGCGGCATTAACGGGCGCCCGGCGTTCTATACCATCAATGCCGAGATTCATGATGCCCAGGAGCAGCCTGTCGAGGATTCCGTTGAGGCGCCTGCTGCGGAAGAAGTCGCCCCGCGTGAGCATATCGATACTGACGAGCTGCTCGATGAGCATGTCGTGCGTGCCTTTACCGCCAAGGCGGGCCGAGGCGGCTTTGGCGGGGGCGGCAAGCGCGATGCGCAGCGCCGCGCTCAGCAGGAGCGATTCCGTCGCGCTGTGGCTCAAAAGGATGGGGCCGTTACCGATGTTGTCGAGAACGAGCCTGTCGCCGAGCCGCAGGAGCCTGTGAAAGAGGAAAAGTCCGCTGAGCCTCAGGAACCCAAGCGTTGTCGCGGTGCGCATTTTAAGGCCGAGCAGCAGGATGTTGTGCGCGAGGCCGAAGAGGCTGCCGAGGTTGCAGACGATTCCGAGAAGCCGGCCAAGAAGGCCTCAGGCTCGTGCCGTCCCGGTCGCGGCTTTGCAGGTCGCACGTACCCCGTAAAGCGTCAGGAGAAGGTTAATCAGGTTCCGGAGATGCGGGCCGAGAAGGCCGTGAAGCCTGCCGAGCCGGAAGTCCGTGAACAGAAGCCTGTTGATGAGCAGACTGCGTCCGATACGGAGACTCAGGGCCAGCAGCCTGCGGTTGAACAGACGGGGGAGGGTACTTCGAGCAAGCCTCGCCGCCGCCGTCATCGTGGCGGTCGCGGCTCTAACGCTCAGGATGCCGCCGAGAATGTAGCGCCGCGCGACGAAGATGCGAAGGTGGATGCTCCAATGGAGCAGCCCAAGCGTCAGCCGGCGAAGGAGGGCAAGCCCGAACGTTCGCAGAAGCAGACGTCTACTTCGAAACGTGAGCGCAGTGTCCAAGGCGATTCTAAGCGCAAGTCTCAGAAGAAGCCCGATTCTGCTGCAGCAGATACGGCTGCCCAGCAGACTGAGTCGACTACCCATGGCGAGGTTTCGGCGTTTGCCCTGGCACGCGTTCTGGGCAGGCAGCTGCTCAAGGTCGTCCCCACGCCCACGGCGCTCTCCAAAATTAAGGAACAGCAGACCCAGATCATTAAGGTCGAGGGCAAGGACAGCAAGAAAGCTCCACAGCGCGCCCAGCACAACGAGATGTCCAATCGCAAGATTGCCGAGGAAATCGCAATCATCCAGGCTTGGGTCGAGCAAAACCGCGGTGCCGATACTCCGGTTGCCTCGCGCCGCCAGCGCGCCTACCAGATTTTCAATGACGAAAAGGCTTTTGACGGCAAGCATGGCGAGCGCCTGATCAGGCGTATGACCGAAAAGGGCATCAGCATGCAGGCGATTAAGGTCGCCCCCAACCGTCCGGTGCACTTTACGGGCTTCTTTACGCTGGGCGCCGACAAGCCGTTCATTATGGTCGAGAACCTGGATACCTATGACGAGATCGTCAAGCTCCTGCGCGGACGTAAACATGCCAAGCTCTTTGGTACCAAGGTGGGCGGCGTAATCTTTGGCGGCGGCTGCAAGGCGAGCGTCTCGCACGCACTGGATGATTACCTGGCCGAGATCGGCTATCGCTTTACCTATATCTACTACGTGGGCGACATCGATCGCGAGGGTGCGCGCATCGTCGAGCAGGCCCGCAACGCCAACGTCGTTGAGATTCGCCTGCATGCCGGAATGTATCGCGCCATGCTTGCCGAGCATAAGCGCCGCGTGAAGGCCGGCGGCGCGTGCGAGCCCGCGGCTGCCAACCAGGGCGTGCCGCAGAACCTGGCGGCGACGATCAAGGATCTGCCCATGGTTACGCGCGTGCAGTTCCGCAACGTGCTGCGTGAGGGCGGACGCATTCCGCAGGAGATTCTGATGACCGCCGACTATCGGGATGGCGACTCGGGAAGCTTCGACCGCATGCTGAATAATTAGTTCCGCCGGCCCCGGGAGAGCGGGGACACCGGCTTAGGTTTCCTGCTCTACAGTCCTGCTCACGACGGAGGCCACATTAAGTGGCCTCCTGTTCGTGCGGAACTCGCGATAAACCTAAGCCGGTGTCCCCACTCTCCCGGGGCCTGCGGCTACTTGGTTGTCGCATGCGGGTCGCTTTTCGGAACTGGGCTGATATTTTCTAGATGAAAGGCGCTCTTGGTCCTTATGGGCTTGGGGCGCCTGTCTTTTAAAGGTAGATTTTTGGGAGGCCGGCACTTGGAGACGTTCCTTTAGTGCCGGCAC
>DBFBKG010000135.1:0-25690 GCA_048203815.1 Collinsella sp.
GTGAAATAGTTCCTGAAAAGCTCGAATAAGCCTAAATCCAGGAACTATTTCACCGCAACTTAGGAGGGGATGGGGCCGAGGGGCGGGCGATGCCGTTGTCTGTCGGTTAGCTGCGGGGGCGGTGGCGGAGCTTGTCGATGGTGGCGTCGGTGCTGTGACTGCGGGCGTCGGTGCTTCGGCTGCGGGCTTCGGCGGCGCGGCTGCGGGCTTCGGCTGTGGTTTGGCGCTGGCGGCGGTAATCGATCATGCCTTGGATGATGGGCTTGCCAAAGCTCACGACATCATCGTTGTAGATGGCGGTACGGGCGGCAAGCAGACAGTCGGTGAAGTCCATATGGGTCTTGCCAAAGAGTTTGACGGCAAGGGCGACAACGGTGGGCTCGTCGACCATGACGTCATCGAGCAGCCTTCTCATGGCCGTAGCAATCTCAACGCGGGGAACCTTATAGACGTCGCGCAGCGTGACCACGACACGCGTGATGATTTCGGGGTAGACGCGAGCGGTGCGCGTGGCGATGACCTTGGCGGCGCGCGGGGACAGAACTTCGTCGTCGTCAAGCAGGTAGCGTAGGATGACGGTCTCGTCGATGATGGTGCTACTCATGGATATCTACTTCCTCGGGACCCAAAATCGAATCGTCGCTTTCCGTGGCAAGGTATTCAATCCAGGCATTGCGCTCCTCGGCGCGGCGATTGGGGTCACCATATGCTTTGAGCGATCCATAGGCGGCGGTGCCGTCCTTTGAGCGCACGGCGACCGGCTGAAAGGGGAGCTTGCGCATCAAAATGCTCTGCGCGACAAAAAGGCGCACGGCCTCGGCGAGCGATGTGCCCATGGCGTCGTAGAGACGCTCGGCATGCTGCTTGTCTTCTTCGCGAATGCGCACCTGCAGGATGGCTCGTTTTTGCGTCGATGACATCACTGGCCTCCCTTAATGAGCGTGCAATATGAATAGTCAAATACAGTATCGGATAATAATAGCCAATCTTACAACCACTACTTTATTGCATTAGAGTAACTGAGTGTAAACGATATTACAAACGTACTACATCCTTCAAAAGCGAGCGTGAAATCTTTCTTGGGCGTACGCATGTAATACACTCACCTTTATAGCTTTTAGAGAATAATTCCAACCTGCCAAAACCCCTGCAATACACCCGTATTGCAGGGGCTATGCTCAAGTTTGCCACCTGCAACTGCGTATATTTAGCCTGTATATCGTTGGAGGAACTCTATCGAAGCGCCTGTTTCGCCGCATGCGCTCGATACGCCGATGCCAGGCCACGGGCGGCTTGGGGCAACGTCGACAGGGCCTCTCCGGCATGGGATTCAGGAGGGAGTGAACAACATGGGCAATAAACGAGTCGTAGCCGATTCTTCACGCTGCATTGGGTGCCAAACCTGTATGGCGGCGTGCATCGAGACACACGATATTCCCGGCAACATCGCCGCACCTCGCTTGCGCGTAACGCGCACCTACGAGATTTCCGCGCCGGTGGCATGTCACCACTGCGAGGACGCTCCGTGCGCGAAGGCCTGTCCTACGGGCGCCTTGTTCTTTGATCCAAAGAACCATCGCATTGGCGTCAACGAGGACAACTGCATCGGCTGCAAGAGCTGCGTCATGGCCTGCCCCTTTGGCGCCGTGAGCGTGGCGACTACGCAGGTCCCCGTCTTGATGGGCGACGTGCGCGTGGGTTCGCAGACTAAGAGCTTCGTGCTCAAGTGCGACCTGTGCGTGGACCGTCCCGGCGGTCCGGCGTGCGCCGAGGCGTGCCCGACCAAGGGCCTCACCCTGGTAGACGAGGAGCGCCTGGCAGAACTGACTGCCGAGCGTGCCCGCGCCACCATCGAAAACGAGGCGTAGGCGGGTGGCCATACAGGCCCAATGATTGTCAAATAAAATACCGAGCATTCGGTAGCAGAAAAAGGAAGGAGGGTGTCATGGAGAAGCATAAAGTGATCTGCCCGTACTGCGGCGCCGGTTGCCAGTTTAACCTCCTGGTCCAAAACGGCCAGGTCGTGGGTACCGAACCGCTCAACGGCATCACCAATCAGGGCGAGCTGTGCCTTAAGGGCATGAGCGGCTACGACTTCATCAACGACACCAAGATCTTGACTCCTCGCGTACTGCACCCGATGATCCGCCGCACTAAGGGCGCGGATCTTGAGCGCGTAAGCTGGGACGAGGCACTGGATTTCACCGCATCTAAGATGCAGGCCATAATTGACGAATATGGTCCTAACGCTGTCATGACCACCGGCTCTTCGCGAGGCGGCGGCAATGAGGCGAACTACGTCATGCAGAAGTTTACGCGTGCGTGCATCGGCACCCACAGCGTGGACAACTGCGCCCGTACTTGACACGGCCCTACTGTCCTCGGTCTGATGGACACGGTTGGTTCAGGTTGCATGTCATGCTCCATCCCCGGTATGGAGGATGCGGGCTGCATTTTCCTCTTCGGCTATAACCCTGCCGATTCGCACCCCATCGTCGCAAGGCGTATCGTGCGAGCCAAAGAAAAGGGTTGCAAGATCATCGTCGCCGACCCGCGCCATATCGAAACCGCGCGTATCGCCGATCTCTACCTTCCGATCAAGAACGGTTGCAATGTTGCGTTCCTCAACGCCTTTGCCAACTGTCTGGTCAACGATGGCCTCTACGACAAGGAATTCGTCGCCGAGCATACGAACGGCTTTGACGAGTGGTGGGAGACCATCAAGAACTACACTCCCGAATCCGTACAGGACATCACGGGTGTCGAGCCCGCGTTGATCCACCAAGCTGCCGAGATGTACGCCACGGCGAAGCCCTCTGCCATCATTGGCTGGGGCATGGGCGTATGCCAGCAGAAGCAGAACCTGAAGACGGTGCACACCATCGCCTCCATCGCCTGCGTTGCCGGCCAGATCGGCAAACCCAATTCCGGCCTCGCGCCCGTGCGCGGTCAGAATAACGTCCAGGGCTCCTGCGATATGGGCATGCTGCCCAACCTGTACCCTGGCTACCAGAAAGTCACCGACCCGGCAGTGCGTGCCAAGTTTGCCAAGGCTTGGGGCGTGCCCGAGGAAAAGCTCCCGCTCGAGGAGGGCTACAAGCTCACCGACCTGGGCCACCTGGTCGACGAGGGCAAGGTGCACTGCTTCTACAACTACGGCGAGGACCCGGTGCAGACCGAGCCCGATTCGGCCGGTATGCGCAAGACGCTCTCCGAGCTGGATCTGTTCATTTGCCAGGACATCTTTATGACGCAGACGACTATGCTCGCCGACGTCATCCTGCCTGCCACCTCTTGGGGCGAGCACGAGGGTGTCTTTACCGCATCCGACCGTAGCTTCCAGCACTTTGACGCGGCCGTTCCGCCCAAGGGCGAGTGCCGCCACGACTGGGAGATCTTCGCGGACCTGTCCACGCGCATGGGCTATCCCATGCACTACGACAACACCGAGCAGATCTGGAACGAGTGCATTAGCCTGTGCCCCAACTTTGTGGGCGCGACCTACGAGAAGATGGCTCCCGAGGGCGGCTACGCCCAGTGGCCGGTCAAGAGCACCGATGTGAACGACCACGGCACGGCCGACATGTTCGCTGGCGGCAAGTTCACCACCAAGGACGGCCGCGCCAACCTGATGGCGCACGACTGGGAGGCGCCCTCCGAGCTTCCCGACGATGAGTACCCGCTCATCCTGTGCACCGTCCGCGAGGTCGGCCACTACAGCTGTCGTTCGATGACCGGCAACTGCAAGACGCTGGCGCTGCTTGCCGACGAGCCCGGCTTTGTCCGCATGAATCCCGCGGACGCCCAGGCGCGCGGCATCAAGAACGGCGACATCGTCTCGATTCACAGCCGCCGCGGCCAGGTATACAGCCGCGCCGACGTGAGCGACCGTATCAACAAGGGCACGGTCTATATGACCTACCAGTGGTGGATCGGCAAGTGCAACGAGCTGACCATGCACAAGGTCGACCCGGTCTCGCATACGCCCGAGGACAAGTTCTCCGCCTGCCAGGTCGATGCCATTGCCGACCAGGTCTGGGCAGAGGGCGAGGTCGAGCGTCAGTACACCGAGCTCAAGCAGGCTCTGGTGGACGCCGCCGCTCCTCAGGATGTTGAGACCGGCGCCGCCAAGTTCGACGACGAGACGCACGTGAATCAAATCGTGTAGTCCCGTTTTCGTTGGCTTTTTGGGCCGGGCGTCCCGTACGTTCGGGAGCCCGGCCCGTTATTTTGAAAGGAAGTGGGGATGAACCGCTTCATCGACATCAACCCGGAGAGGTGCATCGGCTGCGGAACATGCCAGTCCGCCTGTGCTGACGCCCACCGGATGCAGGGTCTTCAGGATACGCCGCGCCTGGCGCTCGTGAAGACCGGCGGTATTTCGGCCGCCCTTGCCTGCCACCATTGCGAGGGTGCCCCCTGCGCCGAGGTTTGCCCGGTGAATGCCATCGAGCACGATGGCGACCGCATCCACGTCAAGGAGCAGGAGTGCATCGGGTGCAGGCTGTGCGCCATCGCGTGCCCCTTCGGAGCCATCCATCCCGATGGCACGTCTATCGCCGGTGTCGCAGGCATGTGCGATCCGACGCCTTCGTATCCTAAGACCCTGAGCAGCCTGCTTACGTGGGCTCCCGGCCAGTATACCTGCGCTGTCAAGTGCGACCTGTGCGCCTTCGATCCAGACGGCCCGCATTGTGTGGCGGCGTGCCCCACCAAGGCGCTGACCGTCATGGGCGGCGCGGCCGATCGCGAGCTCGACGAGGCCAAGCGCCTGCGCTCGATCGAAAACGGTCCGGTCGTCGACGTTACCGCTGTGGCCCAGGGCCTCTCCGAGAAAGCAGAAGGGAGCGTAAACAATGGATAGCATGACGCTGTTCATCGCATCGCTTGCCGTCTCGTGCATCGGTGCGCTCGCCTCGGTTCTGCTGATCAAGGCCGATAACGCCGCCAAGACCGCCGGCTGCCTGATCGGCGCCGTCGCGGCCGTGCTGTCGTTCATCGCGGGCCTCGAGGCCGTGCTTGGCGACGTTTCGTCCCTCAACACGGTCTTCTTTTTCCCGTTCGCCCGTCTCGAGCTCTTGCTCAACGGCCTTGCGGGCCTGATCGTGGTCCTCATCTCAATCCTCGCCTTTGCGGGCTTCATCTACGGTCTGTCCTACTTCGATGAGTACCCGGGCAAGGTCGGGCGCGCCGGTTTCTTCATGAACACCTTCGTCGCCTCGATGATGCTCGTCATCACCGCCGACAACGTGTTCTGGTTCCTGGTCGCCTTTGAGCTCATGTCCCTTACGAGCTACTTCCTTGTCGTTATCGAGGAGAACAAGAACTCCATTAGGGGCGGTTGGCTCTACTTCGTCATCGCGCACGTGGGCTTTGTCCTTATCATGGCGAGCTTCCTGCTCATGACCAACGGCGTGGGCGGTTCCTTCAGCTTCAGTGATTTCCGTACGCATGACTTTGGACCCGCCGTCTCCTCCGCGTGCTTCGTCCTCGCGTTCTTCGGATTCGGCGCAAAGGCCGGTATCATCCCGCTGCACTCCTGGCTGCCCCAGGCGCACCCCGAGGCGCCGTCCAACGTGTCCGCCCTCATGTCCGGCGGCATGATCAAGATCGGCATCCTGGGAATCCTCAAGGTCGGTCTCGACCTGCTCGCGGGTTCGGGCGTCCAGCTCTGGTGGGGCCTCATGGTCCTGGTCTTCGGATCCATCTCGTCGGTCCTGGGCGTCGTCTACGCCCTCCACGAGCACGACATTAAGCGCCTGCTGGCCTACCACTCCGTCGAGAACATCGGCATCATCTTGCTCGGTGTCGGCGCGTCCATGACGGCGCACGCCCTGGGCAACGACGTCATCGCGACGATCGCGCTCATGGCCGCCCTCTACCACACGCTCAACCACGCCATGTTCAAGGGCGAGCTGTTCCTCGGCGCGGGCTCCCTGCTCTATGCCACGGGTACGCGCAACATGGAGAAGATGGGCGGCCTGTTCCGCCGTATGCCGGTCACGGCCGTCTGCTTCCTCATCGGTGCCCTTGCCATCTCGGCTATCCCGCCGCTCAACGGCTTCGTTTCCGAGTGGTTCACCTACCAGTCCCTGTTCAACATCTCGACGCTCTCCGACCCGGTCGTCATGGTGTTCGCCGTCGCCTCTGCGGCCGCCCTCGCCATCACCGGTGCCCTGGCCGTCACGTGCTTCGTGAAGGCCTACGGCGTCTCGTTCGCGAGCAGCCCTCGTTCCCAGGAGGCCGCGAACGCCAAGGAGTCCCCGGCTCCGATGTTGTTCTCGCAGATGCTCCTCGCGGCCATCTGCGTGGTGCTGGGAATCGGCTCTCCCGTCATCGCCCCGGTTCTGGGCGACGTCGCCCAGAGCGTGCTTGCCGGCTCTGCCATCACAGCCACCTCGGGCGTGTCTCTGGTGAACGAGATTTCCGGTGCCGCCACCTCCACCCCCGCGATCGCCATCGCGCTCGTGGTCCTCACCGGCCTCGCGTTCGTGTTGAGGTCCTGCCTCGGCACCAAGGCCCCCGCTAAGAAGACCGACCCTTGGGCGTGCGGCTACGAGCCCAACGAGCACATGCCCGTCGTCGCCACGAGCTTCGCGTCAGATGTAGAGCTCTTCATGGGCCCGCTCTACACCCTGCGCGAGGTATGCACCAAGATCTGCTGGTCCATCGCGCACGTGTTCCAGAAGCTCACCGGTGTCGCCCAGGGCGTTGAGCCCCTGCCCGACCGCTTCCTGGTCGATGCACCGAGCGAGGGTGCCGATAAGCTGGCCGGCCTCGCCTCCAAGATCGAGGGCGGCAACTACTCCGTATACATCTGCTACATCGTCGCGGCGCTCGTGGTCTTCCTCGTGCTCGCCGTGGTCATGGTCTAGAGAGGGGAGAGGATATTATGAACATCGTTCTTGCGATAGCGCAGGGCCTCGTGGTCATGCTGGTCGCGCCCTTCTTCTCCGGCCTCGCCCGTGTGATTCGCGCGAAGATGCACAATCGCCGCGGTCCGTCCATCCTTCAGGATTACCGGGACCTCGCGAAGCTCATGGCGCGTCCCGAGTCCGTGAGTTCCGACTCGAGCTTCGTGCTGCGCATCATGCCGCCGCTGTTCCTCGCGGTGTCGTTCATGCTCGCCATGGGCCTGCCCATGTTCACGCTCGAGAGCCCCATGCCCGTCTTTGGTGACGCCATCACCATCATGTACGCGCTCGCGCTGTCCCGCTTCTTCTTCGCGCTGTCCGGCGTGGATTCCTCCAACGCCTACGCGGGCTTCGGCGGTATCCGCGAGCTCCTCATGAGCGTGCTCATCGAGCCATCCATGCTCATCGCGCTGTTTACCGTCGCCATCGTGTGCGGCTCCACGGACATTGCGACCATGGGTCAGCACATCGTTACGGGCAACGTCTCGAGCGTCGTCGCCGTCATCCTCGCCGGCGTCGCCTTCGCGGCCGCCTGCTATATGGAGCTCGGCAAGCTTCCGTTCGATCAGGCCGAAGCCGAGCAGGAGCTCCAGGAGGGCCCGCTCGCCGAGCTCTCCGGCCCGTCCCTGGCCATGATGAAGCTCGCCATGGGCATGAAGCAGGTCGTGGTCGTCGCTTGGTTCACCTCCATCTTCATCCCCTGGGGAGAGCCCGCGACCATCGGCGTCACCGCTCTCGTGGGCGCCGTCGTCTTCCTTGTCAAGTGCCTGGTCGATTTCGTTGTCTGCGGCGTGCTCGAGAACTCCGTTTCCCGTTCGCGCTTCAAGGTGCTCGGTAACCAGACCTGGGCCGTCGTCGGCATCGCGGTCCTCGCGTTCGTCTTCGTCGTCGTAGGCGTGTAGGGAGAAGGGAGAAACTATGTCAATCGAATCGAGCTTGTCCCTCTTTGCCATGGTGGCGATCGCCGTCCCCATGCTGGGCTCCCTGCTCATCGTCATGCTGCCGCGTCCCTACGCTAAATGGATCTGCGCCTTTGCCGGCGGCATCGCCACGGTCGCTTCCGTTGGCTTGGCCGCGACGTTTGCCGGAAACGGCATGAACGCGGTCGATGTAACCTGGGCGAGTATGGGCCAGACCTTGGTCATGGGCTTCATATTCGACCGGATGAGCACGCTGCTCGCACCCGCGTTCGTCGCTATCGGCCTGCTCGTCGTCATCTATTCGTTCCCGTACATGAGCGATAAGAACAAGGAGCATCCCGACGCGCCCCGTCGCCGCTTCTACGTGTACTTCTCCACGTTCATCGGCGCCATGGCCGGTCTCGCCTACAGCTCCACCATCGTCGGCCAGCTCGTTTTCTTCGAGATCACCGGCGTGTGCTCCTGGGGCCTCATCAGCTACTACATGACGCCCACGGCCAAGAAGGCCGGTATGAAGGCGCTCATCATCACCCATATCGGCGCTCTGGGACTCTACATCGGCGCGGCCTTCCTGTTCGCCGGAACCGGCACGTTCGCGCTGAGCGCGATCTCCCAGCTCGATTCCGGTATGAAGACCGTCGTGCTGCTGCTCATCCTGTTCGCCGCTTGGGCCAAGTCCGCCCAGTTCCCGCTCTACATGTGGCTGCCCTCCGCAATGGAGGCCCCCACGCCCGTTTCCGCCTACCTCCATGGCGCGTCCATGGTGAAGGTCGGCGTGTGCGTGTTCGCCCGCGCTCTTGCGAGTGCCGGCGATATCCCCGAGATCGTCGGTTGGGTCGCCATCATCGACGCCGTCGTGACCATGCTCTTCGGCTTCCTCATGTACCTGCCCCAGAAGGATATGAAGCGCCTGCTCGCCTTCTCGACGATCGCGCAGCTCGCCTACGTGTTCTTCGGCCTGGGCCTCTCCGTGTTCGGAAGCCAGATGGCGTTCAACGGCGCCGTCGAGCACATCTTCAACCACGCGTTCACCAAGACCCTGTTCTTCCTCATCGCCGGCTCCCTCAGCTTCACGCTGGGAACCCGTATGTTGCCCAAGATCCAGGGCCTCATGAAGAAGTACCCGGTCACGGGCGTGGGCTTCGCGGTCGCCGCGACCGCTATCGCCGGCGTGCCCCCCATGAGCACGTTCTTCTCCAAGTTCCAGATTATTTCCGGTGGCTTCGCGGTTGGTGCTTCCAACACGGTCATCTTCGTCCTCGTGTGCGTCATGGTCGTCGAGACCGTCGCCACCTTCGCATGGTTCCTGCGTTGGATGGGTAAGGTCCTGCCCGGTGAGCCGAGCGAGACCGTGGCCGCCGGCCAGCCCCTTCCGCGCGCCATGGCGTTCGTGTTCGTCGTCCTCATGATCATGGTCGTCGTCGCCGGTCCTCTGTCCTCTAGTTGGATGGGTTAGGAGGTAGGACATGGGTTATTCGTTAGTCAATATCCTGGGCGGTCTTCTGATCGTGACCTCCACCATGGTGGTCGTCTCGAAGACCATCCCGTCCGCCATTAAGTGGTACGCGATCCAGTCGGTTGTCCTGGTGGGCGTGCTGCTCACCCTGGGCCTCACCACCGGTGCCACCGAGCTTCTCATGTGGGCCGCGTCGGCCTTCGTCACCAAGGTGATCCTCGTTCCGTTCATTCTCAACCGTGCCTACAAAAAGATGGGTTCGCCTGCCGATAGCACGCTGACCTCCTCCATCAAGCCGGCCTGGACCATCATCCTCACCGGTCTGGAGGTGGCCATCTGCTTCGCGGTGGTCACGCGCCTGAGCCTGCCCACCGCTGAGGTGGCTACTCCGGCCCTCGCCATCAGCTTCGCGCACTTCTTCGTCGGCCTCACGTGCATCATCTCCCAGCGCAACATCCTCAAGCAAATCTTCGGGTACTGCCTTATGGAGAACGGTAGCCACGTGACGCTCGCCCTGCTCGCGCCCACGGCCCCCGAGATCATCGAGATCGGCATCGCCACCGACGCCATTTTCGCCGTCATCATCATGTCCGCCGTCGTCGTGAGGATCTGGAACGACACCAAGTCGCTCGACTCCCACGACCTGACCGAATTGAAGGGGTAGGCCATGGATGTTTCAATGCTGACGGTCGCCCTGCTCGCTTGTCCCCTCGTGTTCTCCCTGATTATGGCTGCGCTCCCCAAGACGACGTCCTACAGCGTCTTTGCGGGGCTCAACACCATCTCCGTCGCGGCGACCCTCGTCCTTTCGGTCGTCACCGCGGGAACCATGCTCTCGAGCGGGCAGAATATCGACGCTTTGGGCCTGTGGCTCCATCTCGATTCGCTCTCGTCGATCTTCGTCCTTCTGGTAGGCATCATCGGGTTCATCACCGGCGTGTACTCCATCTCCTATATCAAGATCGATATCGAGGAGAAGACCATGCCGGCCGAGCGCACCAAGCAGTACTACGCGCTGTTTAGCCTGTTCGTTTTCACGATGCTGCTCGCCTGCCTGTCCAACAACATCATCCTCACCTGGGCGGCGGTCGAGGCCACCACGTTGTCGACCGTGTTCCTCGTGGGCATCTACAAGAACGAGCAGGCGCTCGAGGCGTCTTGGAAGTACGCGATGGTCTGCACCGCCGGCGTGGCCTTCGGCCTGTTCGGCACGCTGCTCATCTACGCGAACGCCGCCGATATCATGTCCAACGCGCATGAGGCAGCCTTCCTCACCTCCATCATGCCCTACGCCGACCAGTTCGACCCGATGCTCGTGCGCCTCGCGTTCGCGTTCATCGTCATCGGCTTCGGCACCAAGGCGGGCCTGTTCCCCATGCACACTTGGCTGCCCGACGCGCACTCCCAGGCTCCGAGCCCGGTCTCCGCGCTGCTCTCGGGCGTGCTGCTCAAGTGCGCCATGCTGGTGATCATCCGCTTCTACTCCCTGTCCATCATCACGGTGGGCGACACCTATCCGCGTACGCTCCTGCTCATCCTGGGCACGCTGTCCATCCTGGTGGCCGCCCTGTGCATCTTTAAGCAGGACGATATCAAGCGCCGCTTCGCGTACTCCTCCGTCGACAACGTCGGCGTGGTCGCGCTGTGCCTGGGTATCGGTGGTCCGCTCGGTATCGCCGCCTGCCTGCTGCACTGCATCTTCCACGGTTTCACGAAGGCGCTCGCCTTCTGCATGGCCGGTAACATCCAGCACATCTACCACACCCGCGACCTGAACAAGATCAAGGGCGTCGTCGAGATCGCTCCCGTCACGGCAGCGCTCACCATCATCGCCCTGCTCGCGCTTGCCGCCTTCCCGCCGTTCGCCCTGTTCATCTCCGAGTTCCTCACCTTCGTGGCCGGCGTCCAGTCCGGTCCCATCTGGGTGGTCGTGCTCGTGGCCATTGGCCTCACCGGCGTGTACTTTGCCCTTACCGGCATCGCGCTCAAGTCCATCTTCGGCAAGGCGCCCGAGGGCATGAAGCGCCACGAGGTGCCCGCCCTCATGATCATCCCCGAGATCGCCCTCGCGATCGTGGTCATGTGGTTCGGTATCGCCACCCCGGTCGCCATCACGAGCGGCGTCGAGGATGCAACGTCCGTCGTTTTGAACCAGAGCGTCGAAGAGCTCCACGAGGCTCCTCTCTACCGCATGGTGTTCAGTTCCCAGACCAAGACAAGCGAGGTGAATTAGCACCATGGCAGAACCTGAAAAGAAGGACTACGCTCGTCGTTGCGAAAGCCACGTCGAGGCCCTGCGCGCCGCAGTGCCGGGCGCTATCGAGAAGGTTGAGTGGCAGTGCGAGGACCAGCTGACGATCACCGTCAAGCTGGACCGTCTGCCCGAGGCCGTCCACTACCTGTACTACGAGCGCTACGGCTGGATTCCCGTGATTGTCGGCAACGACGAGCGCTCCCTGTGCGGCCGTTACGCCGTGTACTACGTCATCTCCATGGAGGGGGAGGACCCCGGCTGGGTTACCGTGCGTGCCGAGGTCGACCCCGCCAAGATGACGTTCCCGTCCGTGACGCCGTTCGTCCCCGCCTGCGTGTGGGGCGAGCGCGAGCTGCGCGATATGTTCGGCCTGATTCCCGAGGGTCTGCCCGACCGCCGTCGCCTGGTGCTTCCCGACGATTGGCCCGGCGGGCTGTACCCGTTGCGCAAGGATTCGATGGATTACCGTTTCCGCCCCGCCCCCGCGAGCGACATGGAAAACTACGAATTCTTGGCCGACACCAAGGGCAAGGAGACCACGCTCGTCCCCATGGGACCGTTGCACATCACCTCCGACGAGCCCGGCCACTTCCGCCTGTTCGTTGAGGGCGAGACGATCGTCGATGCCGACTACCGTCTGTTCTACGTGCACCGCGGCATGGAGAAGGTCGCCGAGACGCGCCTGAACTATGACGCCGTGACGTTCCTCGCCGACCGCATCTGCGGCATCTGCGGCTGCGCCCACTCGGTGGCCTATGCCGAGGCCGTCGAGCGCGCCCAGGGCATTCATGTCCCGCCGCGCGCCCAGTACATCCGCGCCATCATGCTCGAGGTCGAGCGTCTGCACTCACACCTGCTCAATATTGGCCTCGCATCGCACTACACCGGCTTCGACTCCGGCTTCCAGCAGTTCTTCCGCGTCCGCGAGAAGTCCATGGACCTGGCCGAGAAGCTCTCCGGTCACCGCAAGACCTACGGCCTCAACGTGATCGGCGGCGTGCGTCGCGACATTTTGGCCGAGCAGAAGCTCTCCACGCTCACGACCATCCACCAGCTGCGCTCCGAGGTTCAGGAACTCGTCGACATGCTGCTCTCCACGCCCAACTTTATCGAGCGTACGAGTGGCATCGGCATTCTGGACCGCAAGATCGCTCGCGACTTCTCGCCGGTCGGCCCGCTCATGCGCGGTTCGGGCTATGCCCGCGACGTGCGCTTTGACCATCCGTTCGACGGCTACGCCGATCCGGATGTCCAAAAGATGCATGCCGCCACGGCCGACACCTGCGATGCCTTCGGCCGTACCGCCGTCCGCATCCAGGAGGTCTACGATTCGATTGACATGATCGAGACCATGCTCGAGAACTGCCCGTCGGGCCCCATCCTCACCACGGATTGGGAGTACACCCCGCACAAGTACGCCATCGGTGCCACCGAGGCGCCGCGCGGCGAGGACGTGCACTGGGCCATGCTCGGCAACAACCAGAAGTGCTACCGCTGGCGCGCCAAGGCCGCCACGTACAGCAACTGGCCGGTCCTGCGCTACATGTTCCGCGGCAACACCGTGGGCGACGCGGCGCTGATCGTCGGCTCGCTCGACCCGTGCTACTCCTGCACCGACCGCGTGACGGTGACCGATGTCGCCGCCAAGCGCGACCACGTGCTCGACAAGGAGCAGTTCGAGAACGTCTGGCGCGACAAGTCGCCGCTTGCGGGCGAGGGCACCATGGCCGCCCCGCTCGATGAGGAGGCGCTCTAATATGCTGAAGCTTTGGAAGGTTAACGCCAAGGCCGGCGACGCGACGGTCAAGTACCCGTTTGCGCCGTTCCCCACCAACAAGGACATGCGCGGCAAGCCCGAGCACAATGCCGAGCTCTGCATCGCCTGCGGTGCCTGCGGCGTGGCGTGCCCGGCCGATGCCATTCGCATGGACACCGACCTTGCGGCCGATACCATTACCTGGTCGATCGACTACGGCCGTTGCATCTTCTGCGGCCGTTGCGAGGAGGCCTGCCCCATGGAGGCCATCAAGCTCACCGAGGAGTTTGAGCTGGCCGTCATGAGCAAGGACGACCTCACCAGCAAGAGCGTCTACACGCTCGAGCACTGCTCGCGTTGCGGCAAGCCGTTTGCCCCGCACAAGGAAATCGACTACGCCAAGCGCCTGCTGCAAAAGGCCGGCGGCATGGAGGCTATCCAGGCCGCCCGTACCGTCGGTATGTGCCAGGAGTGCAAGCGCGAGCTCGACGCCCTGCGCGCCGCCTCGGCCGTAAAGACCGGCAACGCTGCCGGCATGGCTGCCAACGAGACGCTTGCGTCCGGCGAGCCCCAGGGCCCCGGCATGGAGTATCTGGGCGGCCACGGCGTGAACCCGGAGTATATCGACCGCGAGCTCAACCCCGATGCGCCCGAGATTCCCGCCGGTCCGGCGCCGGTCGAGGGCATCATCATGGATTTTGAAACGAAGGAGGAGTAACCATGGCCGAACCCACGCTTTTGCCCGAGCGGCTTCAGTACCGCCCGACCAAGATCGAGCTCGACGAGAGCATCGAGAAGGCCAAGGCGACCCTTCTTAAGAAGATCAAGCGCTCGGTGTATGTCTACCGTGTTGACTGCGGCGGCTGCAACGGCTGCGAGATCGAGATCTTCGGTTCCATCACGCCCGTCTTCGATGTCGAGCGCTTTGGCATCAAGGTCGTGCCCTCGCCCCGTCACGCCGATGTGCTGCTGTACACCGGCGCCGTGACGCGTGCCATGCGCATGCCGGCCCTGCGCGCCTTTGAGGCCGCACCCGATCCCAAGATCGTAGTGTCCTATGGCGCGTGCGGCTGCACCGGCGGCATCTTCTACGACAACTACTGCGTCTGGGGCGGCACGGACAAGATTCTGCCGGTCGATGTCTACATCCCCGGCTGCCCGCCCAGCCCCGCGCAGACCGTCTACGGCTTTGCCATGGCACTTGGTCTGCTGGACCAAAAACTCCATGCCGAGACCACGGTGGAGGCCGCCGGCGAGCAGGCCGATATCCTGCACCCCGGCGTGCCGTACAAGCTGCGCGTTGCCATTGAGCGCGAAGCTCGCGCCATGAGCGGCTACCGTTACGGCCGCGACTTGGCCAACGAGTTTATGGATACGCTCGAGGGCGCGCCCAAGGGCGATATCCGCGGTGCCATGGCGCTGCTCATCGACAAGCAGGATGATCCGCGCCGCGTCGAGGTGTACTCGGCGCTGCAGGATCTGGTGCTGGCCGGAGGTCGCTAGATGGAGCTCACGGACCGCTCTGGTTACTTTGCGGGCCCCGGCATGCTCGGCGGCTCCTTTGGCGATGCCTCGCGCGCAAGCGACGAGGCTGCCGAGGGCGTCGCCGACCCCTGCCTGGGCCACGCGCCCGACCAGGTGGTCTTTTACGAGCTCACGCGTAAGTTTGTGGAGACCGAGGAAGACGTTCCCCAGGAGGCCTGCGACGTGCTGTACTACACGCTCGCCGTGGGCCACCACACCGGCGTGCTCGACTGCTTTGAACCGCGCCTGTCGGTGCCGGTGAGCGTGTTCTATTCGCTCGTCGACGCGCTGCCGGAGGGGGAGGCCAAAACCAAGTTCGAGGCCATCCGCTCCTTTGGTGAGTGCCAGCTCGACAAGGCGGCGGTGCCGTCGCTGCTCGAGGCCTGCGACACGCTGCTCGACGAGCGCGGTTTTCGCGGGTCGGTCAAGGCCGGCATCTCGGTGTTCGACGACGACTTTGGCCTGCATGCCCAGCAGGTCGCGTTCTTAATGAAGTTTCGCGATCTGGTTGAGCGCGTGCGCGATGTGTCGGGCGTGTATCTGACGGGAAGGTTGCAGTAATGGGTCGCGTTGTGGATGGTCGTGTGAACGGCGCCCCGTTTGCGGGTATCGTGCTCACGGCGGGAAGCGTGCTGCGTGCCGACGATGCCGCCGGCCCCGTACTCTCCAAAAAGATGGAGGACGCGCCCATCGCCGGTTGGTACACCATCGACGGAGGCCAAACGCCCGAGGACGACATCATCGAGGTCAAGCGCGAGCGTCCGCCGCGTTTGGTTTTGGTTGATGCCGCCGATATGGCGCTGCCCGTCGGCGCCATTCGCTTGCTCGACAAACGTGATGTGGCCCGCAAGTCGATGTTCACCACGCATTCGCTTCCCCTGTCGATTCTGATCGAAGAGATTGAGCAATCGTGCGATGATATCGTCTTCATAGGGATTCAGCCGGGCGATACGGAGTTCTATAACCCCGTGTCCCCGGAGGTCTTTGAGGCCGTCGACGCCGTGTACGACGCCGTGGCCGCCAACGACTTTTCCCACTTTGTCCGCTTGGGGCAAGAGCAATAGGAGCGCTTGTTCCTGCTGAATAGGAAAGAAGTGATTGACATGGCAGATTCCAAGGTGGAGTACCCCGCTCCCGATTGCCTGGCGCCCGCCGCGATCGAGGCCAAGACCGAGACCGCCGGCGTGACCAAGGCTAACCTGCCGGTCGCTAAGGCCTTTCTGTTGGCAATGTTCGCCGGCGCGTTTATCGCCTTCGGCGGCCTGTTCTTTACGGTGTTCTTGAGCGACAGCACGCTGGGCTGGGGTGCCCAGCGTGTCGTGGGCGGCCTGTGCTTTTGCCTGGGCCTGGTGCTGGTGCTGGTGTGTGGCGCCGAGCTGTTTACCGGCAATTCGCTTATGGTCTGCGCGCTCAAGAGCAAAAAGATCACTCTGGCCCAGATGCTCAAGGCCTGGGTCGTCGCGTGGGTCGGCAATTTTGTCGGTGCCCTGTTCATCGTCTTTTTGGTGTACATGGCCGGCATCTATAAGCTCAACGGCGAGGCGGTCGCCAACTCCATGGTGAGCGTCGCCGCCGGCAAGGTGACGATCGACTGGGTGACGATCTTCTTCCGCGGCATCCTGTGCAACATCTTTGTGTGCCTGGCCGTGTGGATCGGTACCGCCGGCAAGACCGTGGTCGATAAGGTCGTGGGCATTCTGCTGCCCATCGCAGCCTTTGTGGCCTGCGGTTTTGAGCACTGCGTTGCCAACATGTACTTTTTGCCCATGGGCGCCGTGATGCATGCATGCGGTTATGGTGCCAAGGTTGCCGGGGCCGATGCACTCAACGTCGCGGGCATTGCGTTTAACCTATCCGCCGCCACGCTGGGCAACATCGTGGGCGGTGCGGTTCTGATCGCGCTCGGCTACTGGTTTATCTACGCCAAGAAGTCCGAGGCGTAAGGTACCGTCTGTTTGACGTTGGGCCTCCCGCGGGGCGTTGCCGTGCGGGAGGCTTTTTGGGTCTGGGGCTCGTTGCCGGTCTGTTGGCGCGTTGTGTTTGACTTGTGAAAGGGGTAATCGAGATGGCATCTGCTGTGGAGCGTGACGGTCGCGCCGTGGTGACCACATGCGGGGGATGCTATGCCGATTGCGCCTTTGCGGCACGCGTTGAGGACGGTCGCGTGGTGGCCGAGTTGCCGGTGCCGGGGCACCCGTGCGCGGCGCGAGCCCTGTGCGCCCGCGGACGGCATCGTCTGGCAATGCCGTTTGACGAGCGCGACTGCATTTTGCACCCCATGCGACGCCGCCGGGATGGCTCGGGGTTTGATGCGATTACCTGGGACGAGGCGTTTGCTCAGATTGCCGAGCGCCTTTTGGGGATTGTTGACGAGCGCGGGCCCCGTGCGCTGGGCATGACACTTGGTGTGCCCTCGTTCGACCGCTACTGGGCGTATCGTTTTATGCATGCGCTGGGTTCGCCTAACGTATACGGTGCCGATGGCGCCTGCGAGGTAAGCCGGCTTACCGGTTGGGAGCACAGCCTGGGTTATAGTCCCGCCTCCGACCTGTCACATACCGACTGCATCATGTATCTGGGGCGTTCCATTGTCGATTCGTCGACGATGGGGGCCGTTGACGCGCTCAACGATGCGCGCCGGCGTGGGGCGAAGATTATCGTGGTCGACCCCCGGCGCAGCGGCTCGGCCGCGCTTGCCGATCGCTGGCTCCGCGTGCGCCCGGGCTGCGACTTGGCGCTGCTGTTGGGTATTGCCCACGTGTTGATTGCCGAGGGCCTGTACGATCACGAGTTCGTGGACCGCTATACCACGGGTTTTGACGAGCTGGCGCAGGCGGCCCGTGCTTGGACGCCCGAGTGGGCCGAGTCGATGTGCGACGTGCCGGCCGCAGAGATTGTCGCCACGGCGCGCGATCTCGCTGCCGCCGCGCCTGCCGCTGTGGTGGATGCGGGCTTTCATGGTGGCATCGGTATCGCGTATGCCAATAGCACCCAGACCGCGCGCGCTATCTGCTTGGTCGATGTGCTGCTGGGCTGCATCGGGCATGCGGGCGGCGCGCTCAATCCGCCCACGCCGCTTGTGTTGGGCGACCTCGATCCCACGCGCTTTGCGACGCCGCCGGTGCCGCGTGGGCCCAAGCTGGGGTCCGAGCGCTATCCGCTCGTCGATCCCGAGCGCGGCCTGTGCACGACCATCGGTCAGTCGATTCTTGCCGGCGATTTGCGTGGGCTCATCGTCTATGCCAGTAACCCTGGTGCGGGCTATGGCAATGCACAGGCTTGGTTGAGTATTTTGCAGCGGCTCGACTTGCTTGTGACGATTGATATTCGCTGGTCCGAGACGGCACGTGCTTCTGACTTCGTGCTGCCCGACGTGACGTATCTGGAGGCCGACCGCGGCGTGGGAACGGTGGCGGGCGTCAACGATGCGCGCGTGTTCTACCGCAACGCCGTGCTGCCCGTGCAGCACGACGACACACGTCCCGGTCGGGAGATTTTTGCCTGTCTGGCGCAGGCGTGTGGCGCGGGCGAGTACTTCCAGTTTACGTCCGACGATCTAGCGGCTGCCCAGGTGGCGCCGTTTGGGATCAATCTGGACGAGCTCAAGGAGCGCGGCTGGGCCGACACGGGTGTTGCGTTGCCGTCGCGTACAGGCGAGCCGGTGATTCCCTTGGATGGCGGCAAAATTGCGCTGGCAAGCGACGTGTGGGAACGAGCCGGTCTGGGACGCGTGCCAGGCTGGATTGCGCCGATGGTGGAGCCCGGCCCGGGGATGTTTCGCCTCATTAGCGGCAACCGTCCCTTTGAGTCGCATACTTCGCGCAGGCTCGCGGCCCAAGGTGCCGCTGAGGCTGGATCGGACCTGGATGCCGTGCAGATGAATGCCGATGCTGCTGCGCACATGGGCATCGCCGACGGCGAGATCGTCGAGCTCGTGAGCGATATGGGCCGCGACCGCGTGCGCGTGGAGACGACGCCGTATCTGCATCCGGCGTGTATCTTTACGTCGGCCGCCCCCGGCGGACGTTCGTTTGGCGCCGATGCCGGCGGCGCTCAAGCCTTGGGCGTCGGCCCGCTCGACCATACACCGTTGCGTTGGGACCCGTTGACGGGCGCCGCGCTCACTCAGGAAAACGCCGTTCGCGTGGAAAAGATCGCGGCGCGCGAGGATAATAACGAGTAATTGACTCAGCTGATGTATTCGACTGATCCACGTTTCTTTTGAAAGGCCGCACATGAGCGATTGCCAGAACATGTCCGATGAGGTACGCGCCCGCCTGCGCGCCATTCCTTCCGTCAACGAGCTGCTTGCCGAGTGGCCGGTTGTGAAGGCGGCGGGGGAGACCTGCGACGCGGTGGCGCATGCCGCCGTCACGGCCGAGCTCGACGAGGAGCGCGCCGCCATTCGCGCCGGTGCCGCCCCGCGCTCTAAGCGCGACCTGGCCTCGGCCATCGAGTGGCGTGCGCACCGCTCCGCGTTGCCGAGCCTGCGCCCCGCCGTCAACGCTACGGGCGTGGTCATCCATACCAACTTGGGCCGCGCCCCGCTCGCGGAGTCGGCGGCAAAGGCCGTGGCCGAGGTCGCGCGCGGGTACAGCACACTCGAGTACAGCGTGGACACCTGCTCGCGTGGGTCGCGCAAGGAACATGCCGCGCAGCTGATCCGCTCGCTTACCGGTGCCGAGGACGCGCTGGTCGTTAATAACAACGCCGCCGCTGTGCTGCTGGTGCTGGCGACCCATGCCGCAGGCAAAGAGGTCATCGTCAGCCGCGGCGAGCTTGTCGAGATCGGCGGCAGCTTCCGCATCCCTGATGTCATGGAGGCTTCGGGCGCCAAGCTCGTCGAGGTCGGCGCCACCAACCGCACGCACCTGGCAGATTATGAGCAAGCCATCACACCCGATACGGCCATGATCCTCAAGGTCCATCCTTCCAACTATCGCATCGAGGGCTTTCACGAGGAGGTGGATTCTCGGGAGCTTGCGGCGCTTGCTCACAAGCATGGCCTGCTGTTCTACGAGGACCAGGGCTCGGGCGCGCTGTTGCCCGACGACATCTTGGTGCGCGGCGGCGAAGAAACCACGCCGGCTTCGGTTTCGGCAGGGCTCGATCTGGTGTCGTGCTCGGGCGATAAACTGCTTGGTGCCGCGCAGGCGGGCATTATCATGGGCCGTCGCGATCTGGTCCAGGCCTGCGGCGCACATCCGCTCATGCGCGCTCTGCGTCCGGGCAAACTGGCTCTGTCGGCGCTCGAGGCCACGCTGCGTATCTACATGGATGGCGCCGATGTTGCCCATCGCGATATTCCTGTGCTCAGCATGCTTACGCTGCCGCAGGCCCATTTGGAGCGACGTGCCCGTAAGCTGCGTGATCGTATGGTCGCCGGGCTCGATAAGGCTGGTTGCCCGTGTGCCGTTGAGTTGGAGATTGTCGAGGAATCGTCGACCCCCGGTGGCGGTTCGCTGCCTACCGTCGAGCTGCCCACCATGTGCGTTGCCGTGCGCCTCGTCGATGAGCGTCTTTCCGTTGACGCACTCAAGCGCTCGCTCGTCCAAGATTTCGACACGCCGGTCGTCACACGCGCCTCGCACGATCGCGTCCTGTTTGACGTGCGTACACTCGTGGGTGACCGCGATATCGAGACGGCGGCAACGACGCTCGTCGCGTGCGTTAAGAAGGCGATTGCTCGATGAGTGAGGTTAAAGCGCTGGTGGAGTGTCCCGTTATCGTTGGCACGGCGGGCCACGTCGACCACGGTAAGTCGGCGCTGATCGAGGCACTGACCGGCAAGAATCCCGATCGCCTTGAGGTCGAGCGTCGTCGCGGCATGACGGTGGAGCTTGGCTTTGGTGAGCTGGCGCTGCCGAGTGGCAAGATCGTCGGCCTGGTCGACGTGCCGGGCCACGCGCATTACCTGCGCGCCATGGTGCAGGGCGCCACGGGCATCGACGTGGCCGTGCTGGTGGTTTCGGCCGTCGAGGGCGTGATGCCGCAGACCCGCGAGCACGTGCACGTGCTGGAGATGCTGGGCGTCACGCATATGGTGGTGGCGCTGACGATGTGTGACCTGGCCGACGCCGAGATGACCGAGCTTGCCGAGCTCGATGTCGATGACTTTTTGTCGGGTACCGTGTTTGCGGGCGCGCCGATTGTGCCCGTGTCGTCTAAGACGGGCGAGGGGGTCGATGGGCTGCTTGCGGTGCTCGACGAGCAGGTAAGTGCCTGCTGGGATGCCTGCCGCGACCGTGCCGAGCGCACCGATGCCGCGCCGCGCCTGCCGATTGACCGCTGCTTTACGATTAAGGGCGTCGGCACTGTCGTAACGGGAACGCTGCACGATGCGCCGGTTGCGGTGGGCGACGAGCTGATGGCTTTGCCGTCGCGTACGGTCTGCCGCGTGCGCGGGATTCAGGTGCATGGCGATACGCCGCGCGCGCTGCCTGGTCAGCGTGTGGCGCTCAACCTAGTTGGTGACGGTGTCGCGGCGCTTGACCGTGGCGAGATGCTGGGCGTGGCGGACCGCTTTGGCCAGACGATGCGATTTATGATGGCGTTTACGTATTTGGGCCGCGAGGGCACCAAGCCGCGCGTGCTCGAGTCGGGCGCGCGCGCGCATGTGATGGCCGGCACGGCCGAGGTCGTCGGCCGCATCATGCTTTTGGAGGGCGAGGCCCCCATGGCGGTGGGCGAGACCCGTACCGTGCAGGTGCGCCTGGAGGAGCCGCTGCCGCTGTGTGCCGGAGACCATGCCGTGGTGCTGTCGTATTCGCCCGTTATGCTCATCGGCGGCGGGCGCGTGCTGCTTTCGCGCTGCCGTCGCTCGCGCGAGCTTTCTGCCGGTGAGCGCGCACTGTTTGCGGCGCTTGAGTCCGGCGATACCGCGGGCAGCGTGGGCGCTTGGCTGGCGCTGCAGATGCTGCCAGTTACGGCTGTTGATGTTACTGACGCTTTGGATCTTGGTGTCGGCGAGGTCGATGCCGCACTGCGCGGGTTGGTGTCGCAGGGCTCTGTTCGCAAGCTTGCTATGGGTGATGCGGACTACTTGGCGGACGCCGTGGTGCTCGACGCTGCGATGGATGCACTGGCGGCGACCCTGTCAGCCATGCACGCGGCGTCTCCCAAGGAGACGGGCTTTACGCCCGGCGCCGTTGCCCATGCTGCGTGGCCTGCCGCTGATGATGGCGTTGCCGCGGCTCTGATTGCCGAGGGCTGCTCGCGTGGCGTGTGTGCCGCCGAGGGTGCCGAGGTATTCGACCCGCACTCCGCTGCCGCCGCGGCGCGTGTGGTGCGCGAGGCCTGCGAACGTATCGTTGCCTTGCTGAACGAAGCCGGCCTCGATGCACCGACGTTGCCCGAAGTGGGCGAGCAGTTGCAGCTCGATCGCGACACCATGACGCGTGCCCTGCGTGAGCTTTCGCTCAATCGCTCGATCGTTAAGGTCGAGCGCGACGTTGCCCTATCCGCCGCCGCCGAGGCCCATGCGCGCGAGCTTGTTGCCGCCGCCATCGCCGATGCTGGCGGCGCTGCAACCACGAGTGTATTGCGCGAGGCCCTGGGTGTGTCGCGCAAGCGCGCTATCAGCATCTTGGAGCACCTGGATGCCGTGCGCTTCACATCCCTCGACAAAGAAGTCGGCGGCCTGCGCTCCCTGCGCTAGGCCACCCTTATCAGTTGCGGTGAAATAGTTCCTGTTTTCGGCATCTAACGCCAAACCAGGAACTATTCCACCGCAACTTCTTGTTTGTCATTTTGGGATGGGGCCTGTCGGTTTGGTAAAATACCGCCGCACTTGGGAACGGATGGGCTCCGGTGGGCTCCGCGGTCCTCAAAACCGTTGCGAGGCGTGCAAAACGTCTTGGATGTGTTCGATTCACATACGTTCCCGCCACACGCTACCAGCGCTTTTGTGCTCGCGGTCTTGCTGCGTGCCGCAAAGGCGCTGTTTTGTTTTTGCACGAGTTTTTCGTAGCGCCGTTATTTCGGCGGCTGTAGTTAGCATCGTGCACCGGGTTTCGAGCATGCCGATGGAGGTGTTTTGCCGTATGACTACCGTAAGACGTACCGATCTTTCTTGTGTCGTCCAGGCGGGCGGGCTGTCCTCGCGCATGGGCTGCGATAAGGCGCGCATGGCGTTTTGCGGCGAGCCGCTCATCGAGCGCGTACTGGGTCGGTTGGCGCCAGTTGCCGGTGAGTTGGTCGTGACGACGTCGCGTCCCAGCGAGCTTGCCTACCTTGAGGAGCGCACGTTTGGCGGCCTGGTGCCGCGAATAGTGCCGGACCTTGAGGGGTCGGCGGGCGCCATGCGCGGCATCGCGAGCTCGCTGGCTGCGGCTCGGCTTCCTCATGCGGCTATCGTCGCCTGTGATATGCCGTTTGTCTCGCCGGAACTCATCGGCGCGCTTGCCGATCGTGTTGAGGCCGAGGCGCTCGACGTGTGCGTGCCGCGCGAGGAGCGGGGGATTGAGCCGCTTTGCGCCGTCTGGCGCCGTGACGCGTGTGCGCCGGTTGCCCAAGAGCTGCTCGCCTGCGACCGCCAGCGCATTCGCTGCCTGATCAATCGCGTTCAGGCCGGTTATATGGATGAGCCGCAGATCGTTAAGGCCGCGGGCTCGACGCTCTGCTTCGAGAACGTTAATACGCCCGAGGAGTTTGCGGCGGCCGAGTTGCTCGCCTAGATCTGCACACATCAATGACGGGAGATGCCGTGTCACATGATATTTGCCCCGATACCGGGGAACCTTGCACTTGCGATGGGTCCGAACCTTGCGCCTGCGGCTGTGGCGGCTGTGGACATACGGCCGAGGAAGAGGCAGCGGCGGCTGCGTATCGCGAGTCGCACCGCGAGGCCTCGTTTGGCGATGCCTCTGATCACGAACGCAAAATCATCGTGTCGTTCGACAGCACCTTCGATGTGATGGAATGCGAACAGCTGTGCCTTGCCGCCGGTGTTCCTGGGCGCATCATGCCGCTGCCCGGCTCCATCACCGCCGGCTGCGGACTGTGCTGGGCCATGCCGTTCTCGGGCGATGCCCTCGCCGCCTTCCGCGCCGCCACCGAGGGCCGCGTAACCCCCGCCGACTACCACCAGCTCGTCCTCTAACCACCAACACCACCACAAAGGTGCCTGTCCCCAATGTGGTGGTTTGGAACACGTGGACGAAACAGGTTTGAAACACGGGTTTTGCACGTCAGGCACTCAAAAACGCTTCTACCTGCATCGTAATCAAAAAGAAACATCTGCTCGTCGGCTTATGCGAAACTTTGCCGCAACAGTGCGATATTATCCATACTCGATAAAGCTCGCGGCGCATAGGGTGCCGCGACCAACATTTTCGTTTCCCATCATTGGAGGAAGCATGAGCTACACGCAGAAAGTTCTCGAAGAGCTCAAGGCCCGCTATCCCGAGCAGCCTGAGTTCATCCAGGCCGCAACCGAGATCCTCGGCACCATTCAGCCGGCGCTCGACGCCCACCCCGAGTACGAGGAGGCCGCCCTGCTGGAGCGCCTCGTCGAGCCCGAGCGCATCGTCATGTTCCGTGTTCCCTGGGTCGACGATCAGGGCAAGGTTCAGGTCAACCGCGGCTATCGCGTCGAGTTCAACTCTGCCATTGGACCCTACAAGGGCGGCCTGCGCTTTAACCCGACGGTCACCCTGGGTATGCTCAAGTTCCTGGGCTTGGAGCAGATTCTCAAGAACAGCCTGACCACCCTTCCCATGGGCGGCGGCAAGGGCGGCTCCGACTTTGACCCCAAGGGCAAGTCCAACAACGAGATCATGCACTTCTGCCAGTCCTTCATGACCGAGCTCTATCGCCACATCGGCCCCAACACCGACGTTCCTGCCGGCGACCTGGGCGTTGGCGGCCGCGAGGTTGCCTACCTGTTCGGTCAGTACAAGCGCCTGACCAACGAGTGGACCGGCGTCCTTACCGGCAAGGGCCTCTCCTTTGGCGGCTCGCTCGCCCGTACTGAGGCCACCGGCTACGGCCTGGTCTACTTTGTGGACGAGTACCTCAAGAGCCGTGGCGATTCCTTCGAGGGCAAGAACGTCGTCGTTCACGGCTCCGGTAACGTCGCCATCTACGCGGTCCAGAAGGTCTCCCAGCTCGGCGGCAAGGTGCTCGCCTGCTCCGATACTCACGGCTGGGTCGAGGATCCCGACGGCATTGACTACACCGTGCTCGAGCATGTCTACAACAAGAAGCGTTCCGGCCACGACAAGGGCGTTACGCTCGCCATGTACGTTGACGAGAAGCCCAATGCCACGTGGCACGAGGGCGACGGCCGCGGCGTGTGGCAGCTGCCCTGCGACATCGCGCTGCCCTGCGCTCGCGAGAACACGCTGCTGCTCGAGGACGCCCAGGCGCTCGTCGCCAACGGCTGCAAGGTGGTCGGCGAGGGCGCGAACATGCCCACGACCATCGAGGCCACGACTTACTTCCAGGAGAACGGCGTTGCCTTTATGCCCGGTAAGGCTGCCAACGCCGGCGGCGTGCTCGTGTCCGGCCTGGAGATGAGCCAGAACGCCGAGCATCTGTCCTGGACCTTCGAGGAGGTCGACGGCAAGCTCGAGCAGCTCATGCGCGGCATGTTCCACAACGTGGACGACACCGCCAAGGAGTATGGCCAGGAGGGCAACTTTGTCATGGGCGCCAACATCGCCGGCTTCCTGAAGGTCGCCGACGCCATGCTCGCCCAGGGCGTCTGCTAAATCTTCGCTCGATATAGCATGTGATGAGGCTCCCAGTCATCTTGGCTGGGAGCCTTTTCTATCCCGGAGGACTCTTCATAACTTGCGGTGAAATACGGACTGTTTAGCGTCCCAGAACGGCTAATCAGTCCGTATTTCACCGCAAGTTATGGAT
>DBFBKG010000136.1:0-5746 GCA_048203815.1 Collinsella sp.
AGCAGGATCGTTCGGCAGTGTTCCAGACGTTCGGCGAGGTCGTCCTCGGTTGCAATCGTAGACAGGATGGCAAACTCGTCGCCGCCTATGCGAAACGCCGCCTCGTCCACTTTCATATATAGCTTAAGATAGAGGCTTACCTGCAAGATATAGCGGTTGCCCTCGTCATGGCCAAAGACGTCGTTGCAGTGCTTGAGATTGTCGATATCGATGAACGCCATGGTAACGGGGGTGTCCTGCTCCCAGAGCTCCTTGAGGGAACGGGCAAACCCGCAACGGTTACCAAGCCCGGTAAGCTGGTCGGTAAAGGCAGTCCTGATCAGATCCTCCTGACGCTTGAGAAGGTCGCGGACGGTCTTTTCGAGCGTTTCGGTGTAATTGCTGACAGTATCCATGTCGTAAGCGGCTTTCTGAGGTCGGGCGAATTGCGTCGGGCGAGCTCGTTGTGCACACGCGTTGTTGTTCGGCGCTTTGCGTGTATCCAGGCCCCCGCCTTGCTGCGTTGTTGGGTTAATTTACCGGCTAATGTTCGCTGTTGATAACTGCTGAGTAGTATAAACAACAGTGCAGAATTATATATGGGTGCACATGCTGTGGGCGGCTATTATTCGACAGGCGGTAGCGCGACGACGCGATGTTCGATGAAAATGCGACTGAGACGATATATGTTGACGGGTATACTTGTTCCGGTTTTAAACGCAGGAACGGAGATGGTCGCATGGCACAGCCGGATACGACGCGCACGGTGGGGCTGGCACTCGAGGGAGGCGGCTACCGCGGTATGTATACGGCGGGCGTGCTCGACGTTTGGATGGAGCACGGCTTGACCTGCGACCATATGGTGGGTGTCTCGGCGGGCGCGGCGTTTGGCTACAACTTTAAATCGCGCCAGATCGGCCGTGCCATTCGCTATAACAAGGCCTATTGTGCCGATAAGCGCTATGCGGGTGTAGCAAGCTGGCTGCGGACCGCTGATATGTTCAATGCCGATTTTGCCTATCACGAGGTGCCTATCGAGCGCGATCCCATTGACTTGGAGGCGTATCGCGCCTGTCCCATGCGGTTTACGTGCGTGTGCACCGATATCGAGACGGGCAAGGCCGTCTACCACGACCTGCCCTATGGCGACGAGAGGGATATCGAGTGGATTCGGGCATCGTCGGCGATTCCCGTGGCGACGCGTCCCGTTGCTATTGACGGGCATAAGTATCTGGATGGTGGCGTGGCTGATTCTATTCCCAGTGCATGGCTGTTTGCGCAGGGGTATGACCGCAATATCGTGGTGCTCACGCAGCCGGCGGGCTTTGTGAAGCAGCCCAACAGCGTAATGCCCATGCTGCGTCGCGTGTTCCGTCACTATCCGGAGTTTGTCGCAGCGCTTGAGCATCGGCATGAGGTCTACAATGCCACGCTCGATGACTTGGCACGTCGCGAGGCTGCCGGCGAAATCTTTGTGGTGCGGCCGAGCGAATCGGTGAAGGTGCCGTCGCTGTGCCGCGAACCGGATGAGCTCGAGCGCATCTATCAGATCGGTCGTCGAGATGCGGAGTCGTCTTTGCCCGCGTTGGAAACGTATCTGGCGGGGTAGAGGCTGTGGCGGGAAGCGCATCCCAGAATGGACGTGGGACTGCGCTTTCCGTTCTAGAAGATATGAGACTGCGAATCGGCTGCTCGGCTTATGCCTATGCCTGCTGCCAGGTATCGACGAGCTCCTTGGCGGCGGCGTGGGGGTCGTCGGCACTGCAGACGGCGCTCACCACAAAGAAGCCGTCGACGCCGGTGGCCTTGAGCTGCGGCAGGTCGGCCGTCTTAACGCCGCCGCCTACCACGATGGGCACGGGGCTTGCCGCGTGGAGTGCGGCCAGGTCCTCAAAGCTTTTGGTGATGATGGAGCCGTCGGCCGCGCGTCCGCAATCGCGCTTGGTCTCGGTCTCGTGGAGCGGGCCGATGCCCAGGTAGTCGACCAGACTCATGTCGGCGGTCTTGACGTACTCGAGCATCTCCTCGCAGCGGGCCGAAAGGCCCACGATGGCATCGGGGCCCAATAGTTTGCGGCAGACCTCGACGGGAATATCGCTCTGGCCTACATGCACGCCATCGACAGCAATACCCTGCTCGCGCGCGGCGAGTACGCAGTCCAGGCGGTCGTCGATCAACAGGGCGACCTGACCGGTCTTGCCGGCCTGTGCGATTGCCTGCGCGGCGTCGCCGGTCAGTGCGATGATCTCGCGGGCGCTTGCCACCTTGGAGCGCACCTGGATGCAGGTAAAGCCTGCGTCGAGCGCCTGGGCCACCACATCGCCCACGGGACGTCCCAGCGTGTTTTCGGGGCCGAGTACCAGATAGGCCGAGATATCAAGGTTGTCGCGGATGCTCATCGTGCTTCCTCCTGCTTCTTGATCTGTGCTTCCATGCGCTCGAGTTTGCCGGTCATGGTGTCGGTAAATCCGGGTCGAATATCGGCCTTGAGCACGACTTCGGTGCGGATGCCCTTGCTCGCCAACACAAAGGTTGCGTCGCGCACGACCTGCATGACCTCATCCCAGTCGCCCTCGATCTCGGTGAACATCGAGGTGGTGCGGTTGGGAAGGCCGCTCTCGCGAATGACGCGCACGACCTCGGCGACCTCGGCGGACAGCTCATCGCCGGTGCCGCACGGGGCGATGGCCACAGCGACGAGCGTGTTCATGCCGGTATTGGTTGCAGGCTCGGACATGGCTTATGCCTCCTCGAGCTCGAGTTGGTTATCGGCGATGTCTTGGGCGGTTGCGCGGTAGAGCTCGTCGATAAAGGCGACCTTAAAGCTCGCCGGGGCATCGGCGACGGCGGCGGCACGCGTGCCGGCTACGTTGTAGACGGCGGTGCCGCAGACGGCTGCCGTAAACGGGTCGGCGGCGCAGGCGTACACGGCCAGCACGCCGCCCTGCGAGCAGCCGCAGCCGGTGATCTTGGACATGAGCGGGCTGCCGCCGTGGGACTTGGCCACCGTCGTGCCGTCGGTGATCAGGTCGACTTCGCCCGAGACCACTACGGCGCCGCCGGTGTAGCGAGCGAGCGCCACGGCAGCATCGCGGGCGGCGTCGACCGTGTCGGTGGTATCGACACCGCGCACGCGGCTCAGATCAGCCGCCTCGCCCTCAAGGCCCCACAGGCCGGCGAGCGCGATGATCTCGGAGGCGTTGCCGCGTACGATGGCGGGCTTGTACTGCTTGAGCTCGTTTACCAGCTGGGTGCGCAGGCTGCCGATGCCCAGGCCCACCGGATCGAGCACCCAGGGCTTGCCGGCGTCGTGTGCCGCCTTGGCCGCGCGGGGAATTGTCTGCTCGTAGATGGGGAAGAGCGTGCCCATGTTGAGATAGATGGCGCCGCCGCCGGCAACGAGTGCCTCGCCCTCGTCAGGCAGATAGACCATGGCGGCCGATCCGCCCACGGCGAGCTGCGCGTTGGCGACAAAGTCGATCGTCACCGTGTTGGTGATGGAGCCGGCCATCGGATTGGTGGCGCGAATCTCCTCCACGGCCTTGACCACATGTTGCTTAAGCTGTTCCGAATCAATCACTGCACATGCCTCCTTGGCATAGAAAAGGGGCGCTGTGCATAGACAGCGCCCCTGTAAAGGCGGCATGCTCCCTACGCCAGCATTAACTGACAGGTTCAAAGGATTGGGCCCCATGCCCTCTCAGCCTTGTGGTTTGCACCGCCGGCACTCCCGCATCGAATCTGTTGTTCCTTATACTAACGCACCTGCCAAAAAGGGACAGGTTTATTTTGGCAGGTCGTTACAATAGGTAGGACCGATACGAATGGGGACCTCATGATCAAACTTGTGCTGACCGATATGGACGATACGCTGATTCCGGCCGGGCATGACGGCGCCAGCGACTACGCCATTGAGGGCATTCATGCCATGCAGGCGGCGGGTCTGCACTTTGGCCCGGTTTCGGGTCGCCAGCCGTCCGCGATGGGCTGGATGTTCAAAAATCGTTCCGAGTGCTTCTCGACTGGCGCGTTCTGTAACGGTCAGGTGATGTTTGTCGGCGGCGAAGCAGTCGCCTCGCACGCAATTGGCAACGATGCTCTGATGCGTTTGGCCGACTACCTGGAGCAAGAGACCGACGATACATTTCTAAAAGTCTATAGCCTGGGCGATGACTTTTGGGGCAACGATGCCTATTGCGTGACGAGTGATCCCGAGCGCGTTCGTCGCGCCATGGAGTCGGGCGGTAATGCGTGGCTCAAAGGCGAAGAGGCCCCGTGCCGCCCCGTCGTCGATGACGCGCCGGTTTTTAAGGCGAATATCTGGAGTGCCCGCTCACGTGAGGGACTCGCGGAGCTACGCGAGCGCGTTGCCGCTGAGGTGCCGGAACTCTCGCTTGTGTTTCCCAACAACCGAGTGCGACTGTTTGACATCCTTCCAGCAGGTTGGGACAAGGGTTGCGCTGCGCTGGAGCTGGCGCGCGCTTTGGGCCTGACGCCCGATGAGGTGGCCGTATTTGGCGATTCCGATAACGATCTGCCCATGATCGATGCCGTTCCCAACTCCGTTGCAGTCGCCAATGCCAACGAGGCTGTCACGGCTGCCGCGCGCTGGCATATCGGCGCTGCGGCAGACGATGCGGTCGCCGGGGCTCTGCATCAGATTGCCGCCTGCGCCGCGACGGGGGAAATGCCGCCGTTTATGCGTCAGATGGACACGGCGGGTCTTGGCATCACGAACGTCTAGGGAGAAAGCCATGAAGCTTCAGCAGCTCAGATATGTCGTCAAAGTTGCCGAATGCGGCAGCATCACCGAGGCCTCGCGCCGGCTCTTTGTGTCGCAGCCTTCGATTACCGCGTCGATCCGCGATCTCGAAAACGAGATGGGTGTGCACATCTTTGAGCGCACCAACAAGGGCGTCATTGTGTCCGAGGAGGGCGAGACCTTCTTGGGCTACGCGCGACAGGTGCTCGACCAGGCCGATCTGCTCGAAGGCAAGTACAAGGGCGCGTCCGAGCAAGTGCCGCACTTTAGTGTGAGCTGCCAGCATTATTCCTTTGCCGTTAATGCGTTTGTCGATGTGATCCGCGAGTTCGATGCCGCGCGCTACGACTTTACCCTGCGCGAGGAGCAGACTCACGAGATTATCGAGGACGTCGCGCATATGAAAAGCGAGCTCGGCATCTTGTACCTGTCCGAGCATAACCGCGAGGTTATCGAGCGTATGCTCGCCGCCAACGAGCTCGTATTCGAGGGGCTCTTCTGCGCCGCGCCGCATGTCTTTGTATGCGCCGACCATCCGCTGGCGGGCCGCTCCAGCGTGACGCTCGAGGACCTGGAGGACTATCCCTTCCTGTCCTACGAGCAGGGCAGCTACAACTCGTTTTACTATTCCGAGGAACTGACCTCGACGTTTGAGCGCCGCAAGAATATCCGCGTGCGCGACCGTGCGACGCTGTTCAACCTGGCCATGGGCCTCAACGGCTACACGGTGTGTTCGGGCGTGATCAGCCACGAGCTCAACGGTCCAGGTATTATCTCCATTCCGCTCGATGTGGACGAGTACATGGAGATTGGTATCATCACGCGCAAAAACACGACGCTCACGCGCTATGGCCAAGCCTATATCGACGCGATCCGTCAGCATATCTAGACTGCTGCGTCCTGCACGGGTCAAATCTCTTCATGGCAGTCCCAACTGATATAGGAAGCATCTATATCAAACTGTTATAAACGTATATTTTACGATGGCTATATGAGCGCTCATAC
>DBFBKG010000137.1:0-6564 GCA_048203815.1 Collinsella sp.
ATCAGGCTTGTCAAACATGTTCTCGATATTCATCGATCACCGCCAAACCCGCCAAAAGGCATCGAAGTTGATACTGACATCGGGCATCGTTCGCCCGTTCTATGCAATAGGGCAACGCCTGTGGCTTTTGCCCGTAGCAGTGTAGCACACCACCAAACTAAAGCGACAAGACTCTCTGCCAGCGGCGCGTTTTACAGGACGAACGCCGTTTAGAAACCGAATGCGCACGTAAGCTCCACGAATATTTGAGACAATGGGCGCCCAAACACCGCGGCGCGCCCGCGCAACCATCCAGGTCGCCGCCGCAAGCCGCTTCACGCGACGCCAGCAACCCCGGCGCAAGAAAGGATTCACGCCATGCGCTTTATGCTTAACTGGCTCTTCACCTCGATCGCCATCGCGATCGCCACGTTCCTCGTCCCCGGTATCCAACCCTTCGGCTTTGCCGAGACCTGGGTCTGCTTTGCCTTTGTGGGACTGTTCCTGAACATTGTCGATTCGTTCGTCAAACCGTTCCTGACGGTCATCTCGCTGCCGCTCACGATCATTACGCTGGGCATTTTCCAGCTTGTCGTCAACAGCTTTATGCTTGAGCTCGCGAGCTACCTGTCGGTCAACCTGCTGGGCGTCGGCATCTCCATCGCCAGCTTTGGATCGGCCTTTATGGGCAGCATCCTGGTGTCCATCACGCGCAGCATCCTCGACAGCATCGCCGAGGACTAAAACGGCCATTCCGACCGTGTCCGTCTCAACAGCCCAAAACGAAGGCCGCCCATCGCAAAAATGGGCGGCCTTCTTATTTGTCAATCCTCAGAGGGCAAGAAAATCGACCATTTCTACCCCGTCCCCAAATGGCAGGTGCGGCTAGATGACGTAGTCGTAGCCCTCGTTGGGGGCGACGAGCGTATCGAGCGTCACGCCGTCGAGGTAGTCGTTAATGAGCTTGTCCAGGTTCTTCCACACGTCGAGCGTGGGGCACTCGTCCGAACGCGAGCAGCCCTTGCAGTCGCCGTCCAGGCATGCGACCGGTGCCAGGCTGCCTTCGGTCAGGCGCAAGATCTCGCCCACCGTGTACTGCTCGGGCGGGCGCGTGAGCACATAGCCGCCGCCTTTGCCGCGCATGCCCGAGAGCATATTGGCGCGGACGAGCGTAGCCAAAATGTTCTCCAGATATTTCTCCGAAATCCCCTGACGCGCGGCGATCTCTTTGAGGGGAATACGGCCCGCCGCCTGGTGCTCGGCCAGGTCGACCATAACGCGCAGGGCATATCTGCCCTTTGTGGAAACCAACATATATATAGCTGCCTTTCGGTCTTTTAATTCGTAGAAATTCTAGCCGAAAAATTGGTTTTGAAAATACCTATTCCCGTCAAGCTGGTTAATCGACTCGTAATAATCTTCTATTTCCTATTGTGTTACTAGGCTTTACTGTCTACTATGCTTGCCAACAGCAAAACGAACAACCCATAAGGTTTGTGGGTTTCGCTGCCACACACACCGTAAAACCACACGGTATCCAGTCATTTGAACACTTTGGAGGTTCACCATGAGCAATGTTTACACGTCCATCGATCAGCTTATCGGCCACACTCCGCTTCTGGAGCTCGCTCACTTTGAGGCCGATGAGGACCTCAAGGCCCGCGTGCTCGTCAAGCTGGAATACTTCAACCCCGCCGGGTCCGTCAAAGACCGCGTCGCCAAGAACATGATCGACGAGGCCGAGAAGGCCGACAAGCTCGTGCGCGGCGGCGACTACACCATCATCGAGCCCACGAGTGGCAATACCGGCGTCGGCATCGCCTCGGTGGCGGCGGCTCGCGGCTATAAGGTGATCATCACCATGCCCGAGACCATGTCCGTCGAGCGCCGCAAGCTTATGCAGGCATATGGCGCACAGCTCGTGCTCACCGACGGCTCCAAGGGCATGAAGGGCGCTATCGCCAAGGCCGAGGAGCTGCAGAAGGAGACTCCCAACAGCATCATCGCCGGCCAGTTTGTGAACCCCGCCAACCCCGCCATCCACAAGGCCACGACCGGCCCCGAAATCTGGGACGACACCGACGGCAAGGTCGACATCTTCGTCGCCGGCGTCGGCACCGGCGGTACCGTGACCGGCGTGGGTGAGTTCCTCAAGGAGCAGAACCCCGAGATTCAGGTTGTCGCCGTCGAGCCCGCCACCTCCCCGGTGCTCTCTAAGGGCCAGGCCGGCCCGCACAAGATTCAGGGTATCGGTGCCGGCTTTGTGCCCGACGTCCTCGACACCCAGATCTACGACGAGATCATCCCCGTCGAGAACGACGACGCCTTTGCCACCGGCCGCGCCGTGGGCCACAAGGAGGGCGTGCTCGTGGGCATTTCGTCCGGCGCCGCCGTGTGGGCCGCGCTACAGCTGGCCAAGCGCCCCGAGAACGAGGGCAAGACCATCGTGGCGCTGCTCGCCGATACCGGTGAGCGCTACCTGTCCACGGCACTCTTCCAGGACTAGGGCCCGTCGCCCATAGGTTGAGCCCAGGACGAACCGGTCTCCTCTCTCCCGGCAGTCTGAGCCCATCCCATCAGGGTGTCCCACGAGTCGTCCGAACTTGCTACAATGTCTGCGGCGCGGAACCAGCCTCCCGCGCCGCTTTTCTTTTTTGGCCATATGCCACCAAGGAGAACCTCCCCATGCACAACAAGCGCGTGCTCGTCGCCATGAGCGGCGGCGTCGATTCCAGCGTGACCGCGTACCTGCTCAAAAGCCAGGGCTACGAATGTGTCGGTGCCACCATGCGCCTCACCTGCCCCGCGCCCGATCCCGTCACGGGCATGAGCAAAGTCGACCGCGACATCGCCGATGCAAAGGCCGTCGCCGAGCGCCTGGGGATACCCCACCATGTGCTCGATCTGCAGCAGACCTTCGACCGCAATGTTATCGAGCGCTTCGTGACCGCCTACCAGGAGGGGTTGACGCCCAACCCGTGCATCATCTGCAACCGCCATATTAAGTTTGGCGCGCTGCTCGATGCGGCGCTGGATATGGGCTGCGACTACATCGCCACGGGCCATTACGCCAAAACAAGCCAGGCATCCGACGGCACCTGGCAGCTGCATCGCGGAGAAGACCCCAAAAAGGACCAGAGTTACTTTTTGTATTCGCTTACGCAGGAACGCCTGGCGCGCACGATCTTTCCGCTGGCCGGGCTGGACAAGGAGCGCGACGTTCGCCGCATTGCCGCCGAGCAGGGCTTCATAAACGCCAAGAAGGCCGAGAGCGAGGATATCTGCTTTATCGCGGACGGCGACTACGCGGGCTATATCGAGCGCCGCTGCGGACATGCCGCTGCACCGGGCGACATTGTATGGCGCGACGGCAGCGTGGTCGGACGTCACAACGGCGCGTTGCGCTATACCATCGGCCAGCGCAAGGGCCTGGGCGTCGCGATGGCGCATCCCGTGTACGTAACGGGCGTCGATGCCGCCAACAACACTGTGCACCTGGGCGAGACCGAGGACCTGACGGCCACAGCGCTCACGGCCAACGACTGGATCTGGAGCGCCCCCGCCGACCGCATGGAAGCAGGGCTCGATGCCGGCGGCATTCGCGTGGGCGCCAAGCACCGCTACCGTCAGAAAGACCAGGCAGCGACCCTTACGCGCGGCGAAGACGGGCAAATGCTGCTGACTTTTGACGAGCCGCAGCGAGCCATCGCCCCCGGCCAGGCTGTCGTCGTCTACCGCGGCGACGTCGTCCTCGGCGGCGGCACCGTTACGGCAGCCATCAGGTAGCCGCGGGATTATCGCCGCACGTGTCGAAGCACTCCAACAGCAGCATTCACCTCGATAACGCGACGCTCCAGGCCGCGGCGAATGGACTCGAGCCGACCCTCCGCCGTGGCCCACTTGCTCTGCGAAAGAATCATTATCGCTTCATCAACAAATCCGTTGAGCCGCGATGAGTCGAACCAATCGAGCGAGTCCGCAAGCGCCAGTTGGACGGAAGGATTGGGTCCAAACGGCTTAGCGGCAAACCCAAACTCCCCAGCTGCGAGCACAGCAGTTGGCACGTTATACCACAGACAGTTGCCGCTATCGAACAGCGGTGCATGCCTTATCTCCAAGGTATCGACATTGCGGATGATGCCGAAGTTTCGCCAATGGCGATCGCTGTTGGCCAAAAGGGCGTCGCAAACGATCATCTGCGACATAGACCTTCTCACGGCAACCTCGTCTGCTCCATGCTTACCAAGGAAGCGGCAGTACCGGTCGTACGTCGAGTTTCCTCGCTGGCCGCCAAGGGCGTTCTTAACGTAAACAGCCGGAACATATTCCTCGCGGCCGTCAAGAAAGTCGTCGCACAGACACACAGGGCCATCGAACATCCGCTCAACCGCATAAGGAACAAACTCACCCTCTGACAGCAAGCGACGATGTAGAGCCGTTGCAACCGCCTCGTTAAAGGGACGTTGATCGTCCATGCCGCATCCCTTGACCAGAACGCGAACGCCGTTGCGAATCATCCACGATTTAGGGAGCTCACCCTCGGACGTGTTATCCGGATTTTTAAGACCGATGCCTTCCAACCAACCCGAACGCTCTTCGGGCGCCGATCGCTCAAATTCGTTCTCGAAGTAATTGAGGTTTCGCCATTCGAGCCCGTCGCATTCTGCCGGCCGCAGCCAATAGCAATCCGAAAGCGAGAGGCCCAGGCACTGAACCGGCACCTCAACGCCGTTGACAATCCCTAGCTCGCGGTAGCGCGAGATAAGCCCAGGGCGAACATCGGGCACCGACCGATGCCCCCACCACGCGTTGAGCTCCCGCTTATTCACCGTTGGAGAAGAACTCGAGCATGTGCCAAACGGCATTCGTTGCGCATCGAGGACCTCGGCGATTTCGAAGGGAAACTCGCGCGTCGGATCAAATGAGACATGCGCGACCTCATGGTCGGCCGACATCAGCGTAAACTTGCGTCCCACATCGGCTGCAGGACGGCGCCCTCGTTTGCGGACCTTTTGATAGGCAATCGCAGAATTGTACTCGACCATCTTCCGACCGCCCACAATATCGCACGCAAGCGTCCCCGATGCGGCAAGTTGCGATATGCGGGCTTTTGTAACGCCCAGCAAGCGGGCCGCATCACCCATAGACAAGTACTCAGATGTATTCATATGCCGCATCACCTCGTTAAGTATTCCAAACGTAAAGTTAATTAGTTACATACAGCATAATACTAAACAGACTGAAGCGAAAAAAGGCCCGAGCAATCGGGCCTTAGAGCAATTGGTCAGCCGAGTCGCAAGCTGCTCCTCTAGCGTTGTACGTAGGCGCGGACCAGCTCGTAGGTATTGCGCACGCCGTCGATGTGGCTGCGCTCGTAGTTGTGGCTCGCGTACACGCCGGGGCCGATCAGACCATGGCGAATGTCGTAGCCGGCCGAGAGCGTGGCCTCAACGTCCGAGCCGTAATGCGGGTACACGTCGATGGCGTAATCGAGCTCAAACTCGCGCGCGATATTGGACAGCGTGGTCACCAGATCGTAGTTGTAGGGGCCGCCCGAATCCTTGGCGCAAATCGACACCATGCGCTCGGTGCAGCCCAGGTCGTCGCCCACGCAGCCCATGTCCACGCTGATCATCTCGCGCGTGTCGGCCGGCACAAAGGCACCGCCATGGCCGACCTCCTCGTACACGGTAAAGAGCAGCGAAACCTTACGCGAAAGCGTCACCTCGCCAGCGGCGACGGCGCGGGCGAGACCCAGTAGAATCGCCGCGGACAGCTTGTCGTCCAAGAAGCGGCTCTTAATGTAGCCGCTCTCCGTCACTGTGGTGCGCGGGTCCATAGCGATGATGTCGCCGGTCTGAATACCCAGCTCGAGCACATCGTCCTTGCTGTCGACATTCTCATCGAGCAGGATCTCCATGTTCTTCTCGATGGTCTTGACCGGCTCATCGGCCACATGCGCCGAAGGCTCGGTGTTAAGGACCACGCCCGTGTAGACATTGCCGTCACGCGTGTAGACGGTGCAGTTCTCGCCATCGGCCGTGGACCACTGGTGCCCGCCGAGGGTCGTGGGGCGCAGGCGACCATTGTCCTTAATGGAGCGCACCATGGCGCCCAGGGTATCGACATGGCTCGCCAACACGAGCGGCTCACCCTCACCACCAAGCTCAACGAGCACATTGCCCTTATTGGAGCGCTCGGGCCCAAAGCCCATATCGCGCAACGTCTCCATCAGATAATCAGTCGCCGCACGGGTATAGCCCGTAGGCGAAGCAATCGAGGTAAGCGCCTTCAACTGGTCAGTAATATAGGAGAGCGTAGAATCCATCTTGGACACCAAAGTCACCCTTTCATATCGAATTAAACCCACAGCAACGATACCACCGCGAACCATCTTTTTACCTAGCGAGATGACCCATCGAGCTTCTCAGAGCAGCGCCCGCCACGACAACGAGCCGGCGGGCCCCGCCCGTTAGCCCCAGAATCTTTCCGCAGGACAGAAGGAGGCCCCGCCGCACGTAGTGCGCAGCGGGGCTTCTCGCATGCCTGAGGACGTTTTCAGAGCTTTACCCTGTAGGGTCCCGA
>DBFBKG010000138.1:0-15935 GCA_048203815.1 Collinsella sp.
GTTTGATTCATGATGAAGCTGAGTTCAGAAGGGAGTTGGCTGATGCGCTATCTGGTTGCTAAGTGGTTTTCTAAGCAAGGTTCGCTGGTAATGGCCGTTAAACCAGGCAAGGAGCTTGTTGAGATGATGCGAAGGGTACAGGGTCGTTTTGGCACGTCTGACCTTCAGCTCGTTACCATCAGTCGTCCTTCTGCATACGGCGAGTACGAACCGTTTGAGTTTGTTCATTCCGAAGAGCAGCTTGTGGAACGCCTTGAGCAGCAGGCTGCGTAAATAAGGAGAATAATGTCTGAGATTTTTGAACCTAAGAACATCATCGTCACGGGCGGCTGCGGCTTCATCGGCAGCAACTTCGTGCACTACGTCGTGGACAACCACCCGGGCGTCCACGTCACCGTCCTGGACAAGCTGACCTACGCCGGCAACCCCGAGAACATCGCGGGGCTGCGCTCCGACCGCGTGGAGCTCGTCGTGGGCGACATCTGCGACGCCGAGTTGCTCGATAGGATCGTCCCGGGCCACGACGCGATCGTGCACTACGCCGCCGAGAGCCACAACGACAACTCCATCGCCGACCCGGAGCCCTTCCTGCGCACGAACGTGGAGGGCACCTTCCGCCTGCTGGAGGCCGTGAGGAAGTACGGCATCCGCTACCACCACGTCTCCACCGACGAGGTCTACGGCGACCTGGCGCTCGACGACCCCGCGAAGTTCACTGAGGAGACGCCGTACAGGCCGAGCTCTCCTTACTCGAGCACCAAGGCGTCCTCCGACATGCTCGTGCGCGCCTGGACCCGAACCTACGGGCTTCGCACCACGATCTCCAACTGCTCCAACAACTACGGCCCCTACCAGCACGTGGAGAAGTTCATCCCCAGGCAGATCACGAACATCATCGATGGGCAGCGCCCCAAGCTCTACGGCCGCGGCGAGAACGTGCGCGACTGGATCCACACCGAGGACCACAGCTCGGCCGTCTGGGACATCCTCACGAAAGGCCGCACGGGGGAGACCTACCTCATCGGCGCCGACGGCGAGAAGAACAACATCACGGTCCTGCGCATGATCCTGGAGGCGATGGGACGCGACCCCGAGGACTTCGACTGGGTCGCCGACCGCCCCGGCCACGACCGCCGCTACGCCATCGACAGCACCAAGCTCCAGCGCGAGCTGGGCTGGAGGCCGGCCCACACCGACTTCGCCGAGGGGCTCAAGGCCACCATCGACTGGTACGTCGAGAACGAGTCCTGGTGGCGCCCGGCCAAGGAGGCCACCGAGGCCCGCTACCGCGCGCAGGGCCAGTAAGTTACCACACTGATCGAGGGCGCTGTCGCGAACTACTCGCGGCGGCGCCCGAGTACGCGAGACGCCTTCTCGGCCCGTGCACGGCGAGCTCCCTTGCGGACATGGGGATGATCCCGGGGGAGCTCGCCGCGCACGGGTCGGGACTTTGGAAAGGAACGGACCCTATGGCAGAATTTGAATTCGAGAAACAGCTCACCGTAACGGAGACCGGCATCCCCGGCCTCAAGGTGGTGGACCTCCCCGTCCACGGCGACAACCGCGGCTGGTTCAAGGAGAACTGGCAGCGCGAGAAGATGGTGGCCGCGGGCATCCCCGACCTGCGATTCGTGCAGAACAACATCTCCTTCAACGACAACAAGGGCGTCACGCGCGGCATCCACGCCGAGCCCTGGGACAAGTTCATCTCCGTGGCCACCGGCTCGGTCTTCGGCGCGTGGGTGGACCTCCGCCCCGGCGCGGGCTTCGGCAAGGTCTTCACCTGCACGCTGGACCCCTCGCGCGCCATCTTCGTGCCGCGCGGCGTGGGCAACTCCTACCAGGCCCTGGAGGACGGCACGGCCTACACCTACCTGGTGGACGCTCACTGGTCGCTCGAGCTCAAGAAGACCTACACCTTCGTGAACCTGGCCGACCCCGAGCTCGCCATCCAGTGGCCCATCCCTCTGGAGGAGTGCGAGCTCTCCGAGGCCGACAGGGCGCACCCGATGCTCGCCGACGCCCTGCCCATGGCCCCGCGCCGCACGCTCGTGACCGGCTGCAACGGCCAGCTGGGCCGCGCCGTGCGCGCCATGGCCGAGGAGCGCGGCCTTAACGGCTCCTTCGACTACTGCGACATCGACACCTTCGACATGTCCGACCCGGCGGCCTACGGCAAGTTCGACTGGTCGCTCTACGGCACCGTCATCAACTGCGGCGCCTACACCGCGGTGGACAGGGCGGAGACCCCCGAGGGCCGCAAGGCGTGCTGGGCCGCCAACGCCACGGGACCGGCGCTGCTCGCCCGCACGTGCGCCGAGCACGGCATCGCGCTCGTGCACGTGAGCTCGGACTACGTGTTCGACGGCACCGCGGAGCTGCACTCCGAGGACGAGGCGCTCTCGCCCCTCTCCGTCTACGGCCAGTCCAAGGCCGCCGGTGACCTCGCCGTCGAGTCCTGCCCCGCGCACTACATCCTGCGCTCCAGCTGGGTCATTGGCCGCGGCCACAACTTCGTGAAGACCATGCGCGCTCTCTCCGACCGCTGCGCCGACGCCGGGGACGCCCTCGAGCGGGTCACCGTGGTGGACGACCAGGTGGGCCGCCTCACCTTCACCGAGACCATGGCCGGCGCCATCTTCCATCTGCTCGGCTACCGCGAGGGCGACATGGAGCCCACGGCCCCGGCGCCCTACGGCCTGTACAACTGCACCAACTCCGGCGACGCCGCCAGCTGGGCCAAGATCGCCGCGGCGGTGTTCGATCGCGCCAACGGCAACGGCGGCAGGGTGGTGCCGGTCTCCACGGCGGATTATTACGCCAACGCCGCCGGCCCCATCGCCCCGCGCCCGGAGCACTCCGCGCTGGACCTCTCCAAGCTCGATGCCACGGGCTTTGCGCCCGCAGACTGGCACGAGGAACTCGACGTGTATATGGACGAGTTGTTGGCTGAGTAAGCTGTTTCTCATTCTTGTTAAGCTTGCTTGCACGTTTAACCTTCGGGAGTACGCTATTCCTGTAGTGTCGTTAATAGCTTACAAGGCATGCTTTAGATTTCTGCTATAAGGGGAGGGTGCCCAATAGAGCACCCTCCCCTTTGCGTGTGGAATATGTTGGAGCGGCCTAACCTGATCGCGCAAAAAGCCTACTGCCAGCCAGCAACTTCCTGGGCCGTGGGGGTGGTGCGTACGGCAAGCTCCGTCTGGGCATCCGTGGACGTGGTTACCGTAAACGTCAAGGTCTCCTCTTCCTGCGGGGCGAGCTGGACCTGTCCGCCGTATTGCCAGACCTGGCAATTACCGTACTTGGTCTCGGCATACGTAGTGCCGGCGCTGGACTGGATGTTTGAAATGGTTCCGTTGGCCGGCGCGTACAGCGTTACACCGTAGATCATGTTGCCGAGCGCCTTGAGCTCCGGGTTGTAGCCGGAGATGTAATGCGTAAGCGTCTGGGCCTCTTCGGTCGTGCAGTTGTTCTTTACGCGAACGGTAACGTCGTACGTCTTCGACCCGTCTGCATTTGCAGTGCCCCGGCCAACCTCGATATGGGGGCTTAGATACCAGCTCATCTTTGCCCAGGTGTTGTCATCAATATAGACGCCGAGCTCGGGAACGGTGCTATCTTGCGAGACAGCACCCTCGAGACCGAGTTTAGCGATCGCATTCTCTTCGTCTGCGTTTTCCATCCATACCATCACGCGGCCGGCTTTGGCGTCCTTGGCCACGGTTTCTATGAGGGCGGTAAGATCGACCTTGCCCAGATTGCTCATTACCTGCTTAGCAGCTGCGCCAGCAGCTTCTGCAAAGTATGGGTCTTGATCCGGAACGGCTTTTTCGAGGTACACGTTGTGGAGGAGAATTGTTGCGGCATTGGTGCCATCGATGGTGGAGCCATCGCTGAGCGTAACCCCGCCGGTGAGTGCAAGCAGGTGCTGCAGGAACACGGGATCGACCGCTATCGCTCCGTTGGCCACATCTCCCACGCGGTCCGCCCAGAGGTCGCGTACGTGCATTCCGGTAGAAGACCAATCGGGGTTCGTGGTGATGAGCTGGGGAATCTTGGTGTAGCCGTTGGGATACATCGTCTGTTCGACCTCGGTGGTGGGAAGCGTTCCCTCGCCACCGTTGAGCTTTGAAATGCCGGAGAATTCACCGAGCTCGATCTTGCCGTTCGTGACGGTGAGTAGACCGGTGGAGCCGGGGAAGCCGCCCGTGGCGCGCAGCTCGGAGTTGTTCTGGGCAACTACGACATACGTACGTGTTTGGCCATTTGCGCCGAGCATCTGCGGCAGGTACGGAGCGACTGCCGATGCGGCGTTTACGGTGTCGTTGAGGGTGGCTACGAGGGGCTTGGCTTTTTCAAGAGCTGTCTGTAGCTGGGCGATGTGCGCGTCGGGGAGAGCGCTCATCTCTTTCGCGGCCTTGTTTATAGATGGCTTGGAATTTGAGAGAACGGTGCACACGTTGGTTAGCAGGTTGATGTTGATGGATCCGTTTTCGGTAAAGAGGGTGTTGAGGCCCTGACCCTTGAGCGCCTCCGCAACGGGCGTGAGCGCGTCGTTTGCAAGCGTATCGAGCGTTGCCGAGATGGTCTGAACGGACTTCACATCGCTCCCGAGAACCGGAATAAAACTCGCGATATTCCAGAGTGCACTCGAGGTGGTCGAGTGCATGCGCCCGGCCGCGGCATCGATGTTCTGAGCAGCATCGAGCACGCCGTCCATGTTTCCGGTTTTTACGCTTTCTGAGGCACTTTGCGCGCTGGCAATAATGGAGTCTGCATCCGTTTTAACGTCCTTGACTTGCCTGAGGAGGACAGCTCCGGAGGCGCCGCAAGCGACGAGCAGAGCAACGACGATGCCTACGACGATGGGCCAGCGCTTCTTCCTGCGAATCCTTTTGCGCTCGAGTGGTTCTTCATCGTAGTGAAGATCAAGATACGGAAAGTGAGCGTATTGGGCGGTATCGCTGGGAGAATTATATGCTTCGAAAGCCCGGGGCGCCTCCTGTGCCTGCGGTATTGTCCCCGTGTCGTCAAGAGGCTTGAAGCGTTTGCCATGGTATTTCGTTGTTGTTCTCAGTATCGCTGGAATTGTGGTATTCGTTGCTGTTGGAGAAATGAGACCCCATGTGCCCTCCTATAGTTTTGTTCCAGTCCAATAGTATACGTGCGGGAGGGCTTCATGCAGCGTCTTCAATAGATGATGCATGAAATATTATGAATATCGTATCAGTAGCGCATCGAATGTTCGCCATGCTGAATATCGAGACGTTTATCCCAAGATGCGGTGCTTGATGCTAGAGAGAATGCCCCTAGTGTAGATTCGCTTGGCTTGGGCGTCCTCATCGCGCTTGATATCGAGACGCGGGTAGCCGCTCGTGTACTCTACGTTGGGGTTGGCGAGCACGTCTTGGCGCATGGCGGGGAAGCGGCGCCAGAGCTCGGCAAGGCCCGTGGCGCTTCCATAGATGGCGTTGAGGTTTGCGGCCGCTACGTAGGCGCTGCCGTGGGTGGTGGCGCGCGCATGAGGGGTGCCGAGGACGAGCTTGTCTTGCTGACGCAGGAGGAACGAGAGCTCCATTACCTCGGTTTGGAGGTTCCCGTATTCGTGGAGCTGACCGGCAATCGTTTCAAGATCGCTGCGCCGGATCATGAAGAGGTCGGGGCTTGCGGCCGAGAAGTTGCACGTTGCCTCTGCGAGGCCGTTGTAACCGCCGCCCATGTTGTCCGTGAAGTTGCGGTTGGGGGCAACGGGGGTTCCGTCCGCGAGGAGCACGGTGCCCGCTTGTGCGATGAGACCATCGGGGTAGAAAAGCTTGGGCGAGACAATGCCTACCTCGGCTCGGCAGAAGTAGGCCGCAGTGGTTGCGATGCAGCTCTCGTCGTCGAGTTCGATCATGTCGGTTGCGAAGGCGATGAGGTCTGTATCCAGGGTTTCGAGTGCCTCTCGCGTCGCCGCCCTGAGGCTCGCGGGGTTCAGGATGATGCTTGTATTCGAGATGCCGTGCGCATTACCAACAGATTTGAACAAGCGCGTCGTGTCTTGCGTGTTGTTGCTCAGAATGGCTAAGCCCACGCGTGGAGGGCGCGATGCCTTCTTGTAATCCACGTGGTACACGCAGGAATTATGGGTTTCTGAAACGTGAGTTTCAATGCCTCGGCGTGAGAAATGGTTCTCCAGCGCCGTGGCTCCGGCAAGAACGGCGTAGGGCTTGGACTCCATGACGCCGCCGTTGGTGGAGCCGGCGTGCACGCGCCAGTGGTAGAGGACCTCGGGAATGTGGCAGATGCAGCGGGCGTGCTCCACGGCCTTGAGGGAGAGGTCGTAGTCCTGAGCTCCGGAGACTTCGTCGGGCGACAGCTCCACGCGGTCGAGGATGTAGCGGTTCACCATGAGCATGTGCACTATGTAGTTGTGCGAGTAGAGTAGGTCACGGTTGAAGTCGGGCTTGAAGCGCGGGGCGTAGCCGGCGGCGTCGTCTTCCTCGAAGTTGTCCTCGTCGCAATAGAAGAGGTCCGCATCGGGGTGCTTGGCGGCGAAGGCCATGTAGCGCTCGAGCACGTAGGGGGAGAGCGTGTCGTCATGGTCGGCAAAGGCCACATAGTCGCCCGTGGCGGCGCGAATGCCTATGTTGGTATTGCCGGCGATGCCTAAGTTCTCGGGGAAGTCAATGGTCTTGATGCGCGGGTCCGCGTAGGTGGCCAGTACTTCCTGCATGCCCTCGTTGTCCGGGCTCGCATTTACCAGCACGAGCTCCCAGATCGTATAGGTCTGCGCGAGCACCGAGTCGATCATGTCGCGCAGGTAGGGCAGCGGCGTGTTGTAGAGCGGGCAGATGATGCTCACGAGCGGGTGGAAGTCTGCGGGAATGGAGCCTTCCGGCAGGGGCTGGGGCTTGGGATAGCTCGCGTACGCGCCGTCGATGCTGGGATTCACCATGTCGAGGTCGCGGCGGATACGCATGCGCTCGCGGCGCCTGCCCGTCATGGTATCGAGCGACATGTCCTGGTAGGTGAGGTTGAAGTTGGCGGTGAAGCCATCGGCCTTGACGGAGAGGACGGGGTTGGCTCCTTTGGCCTGGGGCTCCAGGATGAAGAATTCCGCGTGCGCGTTAAGGGGCGTACCGCTCTTGGCGGTAAGGGCAAAGTCCGCGGGGTTGGGCAGCGCGTTTCCGCAGCCCTTCAGCTCTGCCCGGTAGACAACCCGGTCTCCATCGGCCTCGAATACTTGGTCGATGGTTGCGGTGATGGACGAAGCGGCCATGTGGATATCCGATCTGCAAATGTGCCAGAAGAGCCGGGGCTTCGGTGTTAGTCCGCGGCGAGAGGTTTTGTGATTCGGGTCAAATGATAGCAAAAGGGAGAGTGTGCGGGGCTTCCTTGGTATCCTTGTTCAGATAAGAATGCAGCCCGGCGCTTAATGCACTTTGCCGTCGTGTCCCTGAAAGGTCGTCTTGCATGAAATCCGACGCTTCCGCGCTCGTTTCCGTCATCATTCCCGTGTGCAACGTGGAAAAGTATCTCGCCCAGTGCCTGGAGAGCATCTGCTCCCAAACGCACCGTGAGCTGGAGATCATCTGTTTGAACGATGGCTCGAAGGACGGCTCCCTAGCTATTCTTCGCGAGTTTGAGACGCGCGACCCGCGCGTGATCGTTGTTGACAAACCCAACGAGGGCTACGGCGCCACGTGCAACCGTGGCTTAGAGATGGCTCACGGCGCGTGGGTTTCCGTCATTGAGCCGGACGACTGGATCGACTCGGCCATGTACGAGCGCATGCTCGCGCGCGCGGCCATGGTGGATGGTCCCGTGGACATCGTCAAGTGCCCGTGGATCGACGTGCACGATTGGGACGACCCGGACATGCAGTACGAGCAGCAGTGCGTTCTGGCGCACCGCCTGCCCAACACCACGCGCCCCGTGACTCTGGTCGACCTGCCCATCATGGTGGAGCAACACCCGAGCATTTGGAGCGCCATCTACCGCCGCGACTTCTTGAACGAGTGCGGCATCCGCTTTGTCCCGTACCCGGGCGCTGGCTGGGCGGACAACCCGTTCCTCATCGAGGCGTTCTGCCAGGCCAAGGCCATCATGACGTTCGATGAGGCCTTCTACCACTACCGCTGTGACCTTCCCGGCGCTACGTACAACCACAAGAAGGACAGTGCCGTGGCCCTGCCCTTCGACCGCTGGTGTAACATGACGGACATCCTCGAGCGCCTGCACGTGACCGACCTCGGTATCCTCGAGGCGCACTATATGCGCGGCTTTAACTACATCCACGGCGCAATCGTGGACGATGGCTGGGAGAACCCCATCGTGCACGACGGCACGCGCCGTGTGTTCTCGCGCATGGATACCGACATCGTGCTCGGGCATCCCAAGCTTTCACTTAAGCGCAAGCGCTTCTACCTGGAGCAGATGGGCATTACCGGCCGCCACGTGCCGGTGTGGCCGCGCGTGAAATACTTCGCAAGCGAGACGGCATTCTTCGTGCGAACCAACGGCGTTGGCGGCCTGGTGCGTAAAGTGGGCGGCTTTGTGAACGGCAAGCAGATTGCCCGCGCCCGTGCGAAGGAGAACGCAAAGGGGTAGGGGGTCCTGCTTTTGTTTTCATGAGCGAAGCCGACGAAGACGGTGAAGACGAAGGATATCCGGAGGCGCTGCGGCCCGGTGCGAGATTCTTCGACTGCGGTTTAACTGTTCGCAGGGACATGATGGAAATGGCCTGCAGGGCCCCCGACTCTCCTGATTGTGTGCAGCTCGCCGGGGCGAGAAATCGCGCAAGCGCCCCTGTGTTAACATATGTTCTTCGGCAAGGGCGGCATCTGCCGCTAACGTGCAATCAATAGGGAGGCGTCGTCGGTGTCCTCACAGACTCTTGCAACCGAAAAGGCCCCGCGTCCGTATAAGAAGGATCTGCTCATCCTCGAGCAGCTCGTCACCAAGGACTTCAAGCTCAAGTACCGTCGTAGTTTCCTCGGTGTGTTGTGGAGCGTTCTCAACCCATTGCTCATGATGGTCGTCATGTCCATCGTGTTCTCTTACATGTTTGGCAGCAACGTCCCCAACTTCCCACTCTACCTCATCGTGGGCAACGTCACGTTCTCGCTCATGAGCGACTCCACCAACGCAGCGCTTACGAGTATCATCAACGCCGCGCCGCTGCTGAAGAAGGTCAAGGTCAACCGGTATATCTTCCCGGTGCAGAAGGTCTTGTTCGCGCTCGTGAACTTTGCTTTCTCGCTCATCGCCGTGGCCATCGTCATGCTGTTCTTCCAGGTTATGCCCACGTGGCACTTCATCTGGCTGCCCCTGTGCCTGTTCTTGCTGATGCTCTTCTGCATCGGCGTGGGCATGGCCATCGGCGCGCTCTCCGTCTTCTTCCGCGACATCATCCACCTGTGGAGTGTCGTCATCATCGCGTGGACCTACCTCACGCCCATCTTCTGGGACCTCTCCCTGCTTATCGACAAGGGCGCCCCGCACTGGATCATCATGCTGGTGAAGATAAACCCCATGTACAACTACCTCGAGTTCATGCGTGATATTTTCCTGTGGCAGCAGAACCCCACGCCCACGGTGCTCCTTATGTGCATCGCGTGGGCCATCATCGCGCTCATCATCGGTATCTTCGTGTTCAAGAAGACCGAGCACAAGTTCATCCTCTACGTCTAAGGCGGCACCATGGCAGACGCTAACAACACCGAGTACGCCATCGAGGTCGACGACGTCACGATGGTCTTCAACATGGCCAGCGAGCAGCTCAACTCCCTCAAGGAGTACTTCATCAAGCTCGTGCGCCACGAGTTGTTCTTCAAGGAGTTCCATGCTCTGGAGCACGTGAGCTTTAAGGTTAATAAGGGCGAGGTCATCGGCCTGGTGGGAACCAACGGTTCCGGTAAGTCCACCATGCTCAAGATCATCGCCGGCGTGCTCGAGCCCACGAAGGGCACCGTGACGGTTCGTGGCAACATCGCGCCCCTCATCGAGCTGGGCGCTGGTTTCGACCTCGAGCTCACCGCGCGTGAGAACATTTTCCTCAACGGTGCGCTTTTGGGTTACTCCAAGCAGTTCATGAATGAGCACCTGGACGAGATCGTGGACTTCGCCGAGCTGCGCGACTTCCTCGACATGCCCATGAAGAATTACTCATCCGGTATGGTCGCGCGCATCGCGTTCGCCATCGCCACCGTGGTGGAGCCCGACATCCTCATCGTCGATGAGACGCTCTCCGTGGGCGACGTGTTTTTCCAGCAGAAGTGCGAGCGCCGCATCCAGAGCTTCATAGATTCCGGCAACGTGACCGTGCTGTTCGTGAGCCATTCCATCGAGCAGGTGGAGCGCATCTGCACCTCCGCGGTGTGGATCGAGAAGGGTCACGAGCGCATGATCGGCCCGGTGGACGAGGTCTGCGCGGCTTACAAGGCGCAGTTCGACTAACATGTCCGACGCGTGCGACGAGGCGGCCGCGAGTGAGCGCCGCCCCTTCTTTTCCATCATCATGCCCTGCTATGGCGTGGCGGCCTATCTGCCCGATGCCGTAGCGTGTGTCCATGCCCAAACGTGTGCGGACTGGGAGCTCATCTGCGTTGACGACGCCTCTCCCGATAACGTCGCGGAGCTCGTCGAGCATGCCGCTGCCGAGGATCCGCGCATTCGCCTTGTGCGCCACGAGGAGAACCAAGGCCTGTCCGGCGCGCGCAATACCGGCATCGCGGCGGCGCGCGGCTCTTACGTCTGGATGCCCGACCCGGATGATGCGTACGCTCCCGACCTACTCGAGCGCTGTGCCGAGAAGATCTATTTCCAGGCCGATGCGGGGGTCAGGACCGACGTCGTGGTGTTCGGGCTTACCGAGGAACTCTTCGATGCGGACGGTTCCGTATGCGGTGCGCACGACATCGTGCCGGCGCTCGACGGGGCTTTTTCGGGCTCCGATGCGCACGCGCAGGTTCTCGACCTCGAGGACCGTACGCTTCTGGGCTATGCGTGGAACAAGGTCTACCGTGCGGAGGTGCTGGACGGTATCGCGTTCGAGACCGTCCCCCTCATCGAGGACGTCGTCTTCAACGTTGCGGTCTTTAATCGCGTTGAGAACCTCGTGCTCGTGGCGCGTCCTTTGTACCGCTACGAGAAGCGCGCGGCCGCCAACCTGACGGCCAAATTCGTGCCCGAGTACTACGAGGTGCATCGCCGTCGCATCGACGATGTGTACCGCCAGCAGGTGTCGTGGGGCCTCGATTCCGCCGATGTCCGCTCCCGCCTCGGGGCTCGTTATGCGCGCTACATCTTGTCCGCGCTCGAGCGCAACTGCGATGCGCGCGCGGGGCTGAACCATGCGGACCGCGTGGCCTTCTGCCGCAGCGTCATGGACGACGGACTCTTCCGCGTGCTCGTCCTGGATGCGCGCCCACAGGGCAGGGGAGCCCGCGTGTGCGTGGGCCTTCTCAAGACGCGCAGCGCCCTGGTGTGGTGCGCCGTCGGTCGCATCATCCACCTCGTGAGGTCGCGCGCCGGCCTCGCGTACCGTAAAGCCACGTTTTCCCGTTAGGAGCTCCCGTGCCCAAGAACGCGTTCGACACATCTGCACCACAGCTCACCGTCGCTGTTCCCGCGTACAACGTCGAGTCCTACCTCGCGCGCGGCCTCGAGTCCTACCTCGACCCGCGCTTCGTGGGCAATCTCGAGGTTATCGTTGTGGACGATGGCTCCACCGACGGCACCCGCGCGCTCGCGGAGGACTTCGCGGCTCGCAGCAACGGCGTGATCCGCGTTATCTCCAAGGAGAACGGCGGGCACGGTTCGGCCGTGAACGCCGGCATCGAGCACGCGCGCGGCCGTTACTTCCGTGTGATCGACGGCGACGACTGGGTGAACGCCGACGGCATGGCCGAGCTGCTCGATCGCCTGGCCGACCTCGACTGCGATCTTGTGGTGGATAAGAAGCGCGAGGTCGATATGACCACAGGCGAGGAGCGTGCATTCCCGCTGGCGAAGGGTGTCGTTCCCGGCCGCGTGCTCGATTTCTCGACCGTACTCACCAACGGCGACACCGTCTTCCAGATCATGATCCATACGCTCACCGCGCGCACGGACTACCTGCGCGGTATCGGTATCAAGCTGCTCGAGCACACGTTCTACGAGGACTACGAGTACGTCGTCAAGGCGAGCGTGCCGGCCTCGACCATCTGCTATCTGGATGTCGAGGTGTACCAGTACCTCGTGGGCAACGCCAACCAGTCCGTGAACCACGACAACTACGTGCGTCGCTGGGACGACCATTCCCGCGTGGTGACCGAGCTTTTGGCCTATCTCGAGCGTTGCGAGCACGATGAGGTCCGCGCGGCCACCGGTGAGAAGCTCTCGAACGAAGCCGTCTACTACGTCCGTGAGAAAGTCCATCTCATCGTGGACACGCACTATAACATCGCGCTTCTGTTCGACGAGGACCGCAGCCGCGGCCGTGCGCGCGCAAAGGAGTTCCGTCGCGAGCTTCGCCGCGCCGACATCGACCAGTGGACGCGCGGAGAGCAACGCTACCGAATGGCCATGCTGCTTAACCGCCTGAGCCTCTCGTATAATTCCATCAAGCGCCTGGTTGCCAGGCGCCGTCACTAGCAAGCCAACAGGGGATACTCCATGAGTCGCAAACCGCGCATCGCCATATTCAGCGCCGACGCCAAGCTTGGCCACGAGGTCAAGGGCGCTACGCGCTACACGTTTCTCGCGAGCCTGCTCGTGGAGCGTGGTTTCGACGTTGATTTCATCACGAGCGGTTTCCAGCACTGGGAGAAGCGCCAACGCGATTTGGATTCGTTCGATGCGAGCGCGCATCCGTTCAACGTCAAGTTCATTTCCGAGCCGAGCTACCCGGCCAACATGTGCCCGCAGCGCATCTGGGCGCATCATGTGATGGCCAAGCGCGTGAGCGCGTATTTTGACGCCAACCACGACTACGACCTCATCTACTGCCAGATTCCTCCCAACGATGTGACGCTTGCCGCGGGACGGGCGGCCAAGCGCTATGGTATCCCCTTCGTGGTGGACGTGAACGACTTGTGGCCCGAGGCCTTCCGCATCGCGCTCGATGTGCCCGTTGTGTCGGACCTGCTGTTCGCACCGTTTGAACGCCAGGCGCGCCGTGCCTACGCGTTGGCAGACGCCGTGGTGGGAACCTCCGACGAGTACGCGGCGCGACCCTTCCGCGATCGCGCGGAGGACATTCCCAAGCTCGTGGTGTACGTGGGCAACGATCTCGCGGAGTTCGACGCCGGAGCTGCGGAAAATGCCGCTTCGGTGGTGAAGCCCGCCGGTGAGGTCTGGGTTTCCTATGCCGGCAACATCTCGGCGCTCTACGACCTGGAAACGCTCGTCGAGGCGGTGGCCATCGCCGCCAAGGCTCATCCCGAGCTCAAGCTCAAGATCTTGGGCGATGGACCGGAGCGTGGATCCGTCGAGGCCGCCGTCATGCGCACCGGCGCTCCCGCCGAGCTTCTGGGTTATATGCCGTACCGCACCATGGCCGCCTGGCTCAAGGCGTCCGACATGGTGGTGAACTCGCTGGTGGCCAACGCGCCGCAGAGCGTGCCCACCAAGATTGGCGACTACCTTGCCTCGGGCCGTCCCATGGTCAACACGTCCATGAACGCGGAGTTCCGCGAGAAGGTGGAGCGTGAAGGTTTTGGCGTGAACGTGGTTCCCGGCGATGCCGAGGGACTCGCGAAGGTGATCTGCGAGCTGGTGGAGGACGAAGCGGGGCGTGCGCGCATGGGTCATGTGGCGCGCGAGCTCGCCGTGGCCCAGTTCGACCGTCCGCATTCCTACGAGGCGACCGTCGACCTTATTCGGAGTTTGATTGCCGAGCGCTCGAAGTAAACCGCACGCGTCTGCTCGTGCGCGAGGCGGAGTGCATGCTGGAGGCCGGCAAATAGGCCTACTTCTTTGCCAAAGTTGCGTGAGAAGGAGTGCCAACGCACGGCGTAGGGGCGGTTTACCTCGCGTTCGTGTTGTCGTTGCGATAGTCACCGAAGGTGTATTTGTTATACACGTTGACTTCCCACTGCTTTTTTTCGACCTTTGCCACGGAGTCGAGGATAAAACCAGTCGCGAGACTTAAGCCACACAGGAACATAAACGATGCGGCGAGCAGGGCGGCTGGGAAACGCGGAACAAGACCGGTCTGGAAATACTCGACAATGATGGGAATGCCCAGGGCAAGACCGATTATTGCAAACAGGAGCGCAACGAGGCTGAAAAATTTGAGCGGGCGGTAGTCCTTGAACAGCGTGCCGATCATGGCGACAACTTTGATGCCGTCGCTGACGGTGTTGAGTTTGGACTCGGAACCCTCGGGGCGGTCACGGTACTCAATAGGCACATCTTTGATGCGCCAGCGGTGGTCGACGGCATGGATGGAGAGCTCGGTTTCAATCTGAAAGCCCTCGGAAAGCACGGGGAACGTTTTGACAAAGGGGCGGCTCATGGCGCGATAGCCCGTCATGACGTCATCGAAGCTGTATCCGTAAATCCATTTGATCATGGCACGAACCAGATTGTTGCCAAAGCCGTGGAAGGCGCGCTTGTTTTCCTCGGCGTAGGTGCCGTTGGACAGGCGATCGCCGACGGTCATATCGGCTGTACCATTAAGAATGGGCTCGCAGAGGGCTTTTGCCGCTTCGGCGGGGTAGGTGTCGTCGCCGTCGACCATGAGGTAGCAATCGGCGTCGATATCGCGGAGCATCTGACGGCAGACATTGCCCTTTCCCTGCCGGGGCTCAAAGCGCACCGTGGCGCCGTGTTCCGTTGCGATGCGCGAGGTATCGTCTGACGAGTTGTTATCGTATACATAGACCGTCGCCTGCGGAAGCTCGCGGTGGAAGTCGTCAATGACTTTGCCGATCGTGAGGGCTTCGTTGTAGCAGGGGATAATGACGGCAATAGATTCAGGATTCAATCAATGCTCCTTATACATTCAATGCTCCTTATACATTCAATCGTAGAAAGTATAGCCGTTTGGCCCTGGCATCCTGAGATGTAGCCGTCTTCCACAAGTCCGAGCGCAAATTCATCTTCTACATCTAAAGGAATGCTGTGATGACTGAATCTGTTGTTGATTACAACGAGCAGCCTCTGGCTGTCGAGGTCGACGCCACCACCATGATCTTTAACATGGCGTCTGACTCGCTGACCTGCCTCAAAGAATGTTTTATTAAGCTCGCTAAGCATGAGTTGTTCTTTGAGGAGTTTAGGGCGCTTAGGCACATCTCGTTTGATATTCACCGCGGTGAGGTCGTGGGCTTGGTCGGTACTAATGGTTCCGGCAAGTCCACGATGCTCAAGATTATCGCTGGTGCGCTCGAGCTTAGCGAGGGCAGCGTTAAGGTTCATGGCAACATTGCACCTCTGATTGAACTTGGAGCTGGCTTTGATCCCGAGCTGACGGCACGCGAGAACATTTATTTGAACGTTGCGCTAGTCGGCTATACCAAGGAATTTATCGATGCCGACTTTGATGGCATTATCGAGTTCGTTGAGCTGCAGAACTTTGTCGACATGCCGCTCAAGAACTTCTCTTCGGGTATGGTTACGCGCATTGCTTTTGCAATCGCCACCATTATCGAGCCCGATATCCTGATCGTAGATGAGATGCTTTCCGTCGGCGACGTGTTTTTCCAGCAAAAGTGCGAGGCCCGTATTCAGCACTTTATCCAGAGCGGTGACGTGACGGTTTTGTTCGTGTCGCATTCCATGGAGCAGGTTGAGCGCATCTGCCAGCGTGCGTTTGGATTGACAAGGGCGACCTTCGTATGGACGGCCCGGTCGATGAGGTATGCAAGGCATACCGCGAACAGTTCAAGTAGGTTATACTTATTTGCGCTTGGCGGGCTCGCGCTTGCTTGGCGTGCGGTTATTTGCTCCATTAGCTCAGTTGG
>DBFBKG010000139.1:0-3084 GCA_048203815.1 Collinsella sp.
CGCTTGTCGAACGCAAGCTCCTGCGCATATGAATCTTGTTGTACGAAATAGCTCTCTGGCGCCGATCTGCCCGCAGGCGAAACCGCAGGCGTGGCATTTTGCGCAGGGGGCTGGGCGGCTACCCCTTGCATTTGCATCTCCATGAGCCGTTGCTGCTGACGCAACATGCGCTCAGCTTGTTGCTGCGGAGTCTCAAGAAACAGGTCCATGCTGGCCTCCAAAATCGGAGCATTCGACGCTTACGCCCAGCATCCCGCACCGCCAAGGCCACGGCAACGCAATCCGTAGCAATAGCCGCAAAGTTTCTTGTTGACAAAAGCTGTCGAAAACCTCAACAACTCCCCTACCAGCACTTTCTCTGAGCTTTTTTATCGAATGATCTTTTGCCCTTCCACCAACCCGCCAACTAACCAAAAGCTGACCAAAAGCTTGACGGAAATTGTGAAGACCGGGACCCCACACAAAAAGTGCCGCCCAAAAGGGGCGGCACACAAACTTCTAATCAGCTTTTCAGTAACGAGCACGCGACGACCCAACGCCGGGGCCAAGCGCTAGTAGTTCACCACCTGCTCCTCAAAGTACGCCTTCGGGTGGTTACACACCGGGCACACCTCAGGCGCCTCGGCACCAACGTGCAGGTGCCCGCAGTTCAGGCACTTCCACACCTTCACGCCCTCACGCTCAAACACTTCGCCCGACTCGATGCGCTCGACGAGCTTGTTGTAGCGCTCCTCGTGGGCCTTCTCGACGGCGGCGACGCCACGGAACTTCTCGGCGATCTCGACAAAGCCCTCCTCCTCGGCGGTCTTGGCGAACTCGTCGTACATCGTGGTCCACTCGTAGTTCTCGCCCGCAGCGGCGTCGCGCAGGTTGTCCAGAGTGCCCGGAACGGCGCCGTCGTGCAGATACTTAAACCACAGCTTGGCGTGCTCGGACTCGTTGCCCGCCGTCTCGGCAAAAATATTCGAGATCTGAACGTAGCCGTCCTTTTTGGCCTTGGATGCATAGTAGCGATACTTGGTGTGTGCCTGGGACTCACCGGCAAAAGCGGTCTCGAGGTTCTTCTTGGTTTGGGAATTCTCAAAATCCATAGGTGTACTTCCCTTCAACGCATGCCGCCCACAGACTTTGAGCGGCCTTGCTTTAAGGATGCCCTCATGCCGAGAATTTAAACCTTACAATCCCGTTCTTCAGATTCGAGTGAGCTACACACTCAGCCAACGATCGCCCTCGGAGCCGCAAAAGCCCTCGCGCTCCAGATCGGCAAGAATGCTTGCGACCAGCTCGCGCTCGACCGGCTCTCGGCCGGCTGCCGTCTCCATCTCGTTAACGCCTGCAACGGCTTCATCGAGCGTAATACCTGCCGGTTGCCCATCGCGCGCCGCCAGCAGCATGCGCACAATGTGGGCGCGCTTTTGGCGACGCGAGCCCTCAAACTTGGACTGACGACTATAGCCCGCCGACCGCCTGGACGGATTGGGCAGCGTCTTTTTAAGATACGCGCCGTAATCCAGCAACGCGTAATACCATGCGCGCGGCGTGTCGGCATCGTCTTGAGGCACGGCAAAGGGCGCAATCTCATCCGCCGCCGCACCAGGGGCCGCCGGACAGGCGGCTTGAATCAGCGGCACCAGCTCGCGATCGGGAACGGCCGGCACATCGGGAAAGAAATGATGCAAAAAGACCGTGCGCACATTGGTCTCTAGATACACGCCTGGAAGATCAAACGCAAACGAACGGATGCCCTGCGCCGTTGCCGGGCCAATGCCGGGCAGAGCGACCAAGTCACGCGTCTCACGCGGAAACTCCCCGTCCCAGTCCTCTACAACGCGCTGAGCGGCCCCATGAAGCGCCAGAGCGCGTCGGTTGTAGCCCATGCCCTGCCAAGCGTCCAAAACATCGGAAGGCGCGGCCTGGGCAAGCGCCTGCACAGTCGGAAAACGATCGAGCCACACCGGCATGCGCGCCTCCACACGCGGCACCTGCGTTTGCTGCAGCATGACCTCAGAAAGCCAAATGATGTACGGATCGCGTGTGCGGCGCCACGGAAGGTCGCGATAACGCAGGACCCCTTCCGAACGAATCATCGAACGAAAGGGGTCCTGAATCATGGCTATGCTCCTTATGCGGCGCTATTCCTCCCGGTAAGCGCACGCGCAGGTGGCGTACTCGGGAAACGCTTCGCGGTCGGCGAACTTGGGATCGACGGCCGGGAACTGGCGGTGAGCGACGATGTCGCCGAGCGAAACGGAATCGAGGTAGTCGCGCATCAACGCCTGGGCTCCGGCCCACAGGGGATGATAGCAGCACGCGCCCATGCGCGCACAGTCACCATCGGGCGCGGTGCAATCGTTCATAACCATAGGACCCTGAACGGCCTCGACGACCTGGCGGATAGTGACGTCGTCCGGACTGACCTTGAGACGCATGCCACCGTGGACGCCACGCAGGCTCTCCACAATACCGGCCTGGACCAAACCGTGCTGAATCGAGCGGGCAAACGAATACGGGACATTGACCTCTTCGGCAGCGGTGCGAACAGAAAGCAAACGCTCCGGATCCTCGGCAAGCATCGCCAGCATGCGAAGGGCGTAATCAGTCTTCCTCGATATGTCCATTTTTCCCCTTTCAAGGAATACGAACAGCTCGAACGAGCTCCGGGGCCGAGCTTGTGTCGAGACGCTAAATGACCGCCAGGACATCCAAATTACATAATGGGTGTCCACTGAATGCCGCACTTGAAGACTGGCTGAATCAGGTACGGCCTAAAGTGCAATTTAGTATAACCGAACCCCCTGCTTCATTGAACAGATGTTGCGCAACAAACCCCCTGTTTGAACACATATATCAGTCGGGCTTGGCTCGCTCGTTGCAAATGCGGTGATTTGGATAAAGAGGCATATGAGATCGATGGCTATTAAACGCAAAAAGCCACGTCCGAAGACGTGGCTTTAATTGCGTTGGCGGGAAGTACGGGGCTCGAACCCGCGACCTCCGACGTGACAGGCCGGCGCTCTAACCAAACTGAGCTAACTCCCCAGGCAGTCGTTCGCGTTTGTTTCCGCTCGCGTGCGCTGCGGGGAT
>DBFBKG010000140.1:0-5408 GCA_048203815.1 Collinsella sp.
GCCAAACGCTCATCAAGGGCCAAAGTGTCCGAACGGGTACCAAAGGTCCCTTCAGCCAAACCCCCCATTGCGCTAAAACTATCAGCCAAAGTTCCAATGGTGATACGTAAGGCGAAGGGCCGGCCACGGTTTACTTTCGAACGACTCTGCTACGCAGCCGGAGTGAGAAAGCAAACCGTGGCCGGCCCTTCGCCGCCGGGACACGTACCCCCAATTAACTGTTCTTCATGACAATCGAATCCACGACATCAGCCACATTTTCACAGCAGTCGGCGCAGTACTCCAGGAAGGCGTAGACGTCACGCCAGGCGATGACCTCGAGTGGGTCCTTGCCGTTGACATGCAGGTTGCGCATAGCATTGATGTAGAGCTCGTCGGCCTCGGACTCGATCGTGTTGATCTGGATGACGAGTTCGCGCAGGGCCTTGGACTTGCGGTAGTTGGGCAGCTCGACCATCAGGTCCTTCATGGCGCGGCAGGCGTCGGTCACCTTGTGGGCGATCACGATGGCATCGGGATGGATGCTCTGGATGTTGGTGAAGTAGACGCGCTGCACGACGCCCTCGATACGGTCGAGCACCGTGTCGAGCGAGCAGCTCATCAGATCCAAATCCTCACGCTCAAGCGGGGTAATAAAGGCCGTGAGCAGGGCGTCCTCAAGCTCATGGTGCTTCTTGTCGGCCGCATGCTCGATCGCGTGCATCTTGTTGAGCATATCGTGAATCTTTGCGGGGTCGAAGTTCTCGAAAATCTTGGTGAGCAGCTCGGCGGCCTGGACGGCAAGGTCGGCGCAGGCGACGTAGTTGTCGAAGTAGAACGAATCGGGTTTCTTTGCCATGAGTGGGTCCTTTCGAGGCGAAGACGGGTGGGCGAAGTATTACGGTCCGGATGGACGCTCGGTTTGACTAGATGAACATCATGAACAGCTTGGCCATGACAAAGCTGATGAGTCCGCAGGCGGGGAAGGTAAAGAACCAGGTGAACATCATGTCCTTGACCACGCCAAAGTTGATGGCCGAAAGGCGCTTGACGGCACCGACGCCCATGATGGCGCAGGTCTTGATGTGGGTGGAGGACACGGGGATGCCGGTAAGGGTGGCAAGCAGCAGGTTTGCGGCGCCTGCGAGGTCGGCGGAGAAGCCCTGGTACTTTTCGAGCTTGACCATGCTCTGGCCGACGGACTTGATGATGCGCTCGCCGCCCACGCTGGTGCCGATACCCATAGTGGCCGAGCACAGCAGCATAATCCAGATGGGGATGCCTGCATCGCCGACGCTCGTCTGGCCGCTGGCAAAGGCCACGCCTAAAAAGAGCACGCCGATGAACTTCTGTCCATCCTGCGCGCCGTGCATAAAGCTCATGGCCGCAGCGCTCGCGATCTGAGCGTATTTAAAGAAGACATTGGCACGTCGCCTGTTGGCGGCGGCGAAAAGAATCGAGACGAGCTTGCACAGGACCCAGCCCATGACAAAGCCCAAGCCGATGGAGAGCGCCAGACCGTAGATAACCTTCATCCACTCGTGGACGTTGACGCTGCTCGCGCCGCCGAGGGCGATAGCGGCACCGGTCAGGCCGGCGATGAGGCTGTGGCTTTGCGAAGTGGGGATGCCAAAACGCGACGCTGTGGCGCCGTAGACGACGATGGAGAACAGCGCCGCGCATAGGCAGGCGAGCGCCATGGTGCTATTTCCGCCAAAGTCGACGATATGTGAGATGGTGTTGGCGACGCTCGCGTTAAAGTGCGTCATGATGAGTACGCCGAGGAAGTTGAATGCGGCACTCATGAGAATGGCGGCACGGGCGGGCATGCAACGCGTAGTGACGCAGGTCGCGATGGCGTTGGGCGCGTCGGTCCATCCATTGACGAAGATGGCGCCCAACGCGAGGATCACGGTGACGGCAAGGACTGGGTTCGACACAATTTGGCCGAGGAAGGTTGAGAACGTTACGTCCATATATGGGCTTTCTCGAAGTTTGCAGGCACGTTACAAAAACATGATAAATCGTATCACCTCCTGCGGGTCTCTTTACCGAGTTCTGATGGGAGAAGTGAACTTTTTGGCACTAAAATTGAATATTTGCCCTGTTGACCGCGGGTGTTCTTTTTGCTAACACGCCATGCGGACACGTGCGATTACTACGACACCCCAAAACCACAGCCTGTTCGCTTTACAACATGCAAACATGCGTTCGATAATAGGAGGCATGGAATATCGACAGACAGACGGCAAAACTCGGCGCGTACACAAGCAGTATGTGGACGTCGTGGCTCGCATCCTCGCGGGCGGACAGGTTGTGCCGGTTACCGTCTGCTGGGTTGACGGTCGCTGCTTTACGATTGACGAGATTGTCTCGTCCACCGGTTTTGGCCTGACGGTTCACGGCATTCGTACGGCGACTTATAAGGTTCGTTTTGGCGGACATGCGACCGAACTGTATCTGGAAGAACAGGCACGCGAGCGACCGGATGGCTCGCAGACTCATCTGATGCGTTGGTGGGTGTGGGCATTCGACCGAACACTCGAGAGCGAGCGTCGCAGGTAAGAACGCGTGGCGTTCGGGTACAATGGCAGGAAACTTGTCAACTACGGCGCCGTCGCGGTGCTTTTGAAAGGACGAAATTATGAACGATATCCAGGGCTATCAGAACGGCCCCATCGAGACCGGCGCAAGCCGCGCCAAGGAGATGTCGCCGCGCGCGTACAACCTTGTCATGTCTGCCCTCATCTTCTTGGGCTTTTGCGCCATGGGCGCCGGCGCCTATTTTACGAGCACCATGTCGTTTGCGCGCATGATGATGAGCGGCGCCGCTTTGCCGCTGGTCTTTGGCTCATTTATTTTGACCATCGTCGGCATGGTCATGATGTCGGCTGCTGCCAGCAAACAGTCCGTGGGCCTGTCACTCGTGGGCTACGTGGTCTTTGCGAGCACCTTTGGTCTGACGGCGTCGTTTGGTCTTGCCAACTACGACCTGCCTACCATTAACACCGCCTTTATCGCCACGGCTGCCATCACCTTTGTCTTTGGTGCGCTGGGCGTGACCTTCCCCAAGTTCTTCCAGCGTGTGTATGGCATTGGTTTTGGCATCCTGCTTGCCACGATTCTGGTCGAGATCGTGCTGATGTTCATGGGCGTTTCGCAGTCCATCACCGACCTGATCGTGATTGTGGTGTTCGCCGGCTTCATCGGCTACGACACCTATGTGGCAACGACGGTGCCACCCACGCTGCCCAACGCCGTGCTTATGGCATCCAACCTGTTCGTGGATATTATCAACGTGTTCCTGCGCATTCTGAACATCCTCGGCCGTCGCGATTAAAGCGCGACATTGCGATGCTTCCTGCCGGACACGGTAAAACGATGCGAAAGGCGGTCCTTCGGGACCGTCTTTTTTGTGCGCGGCGGGGTATCATGGATGGGAAAAGCCGATAGCGGCAGCGACAGGAAAGGTGGCCATGTATGGCAGACGTCGACAGCAGGAACCGTAACCGCAGGTCCAACCGAGCGGGTCAGCCCAATCCCAAGCGTGAGGCGCGTGCCATGGCCGCCGAGCGCCATGTGACGGCTGTGTCCGAGGCCTGCGCCAAGGACATCGAGCGTTCGCTTGCCGGCGTGCGCGAGTTCGATGGTATGCCTGCCGGTTTTGTCGCGGCGATGAAGGCCAGGGTCCAGAAGGCAGCGGCTGCTGAGGAGCAAGCTGCCGAGGACGTCGAGGCTGCCGAGGTCGAGGTTACTGAGGCTGCTGAGGTCGAGGCTGCGGTCGATGCCGAGGTGGCGCCCGAGCCCGTCGAGGAGGCCACCGAAGCCGAGTCCGCGCCTGCCGCCGAGGAGCCCGCTCCGGTCCTGCCCGAGGTCACCGTGCTCGACGCCTCTGCCACGCAGGCCATTCTGGATAACGGTCGAGGCTACGCGCAGTTCTGCGACATGGCTGTGCTTGCCTTTGCCTCGTTCACCAATCCGGGCGGTGGCTACATCCAGGGCTATCTGGGCCAGGAGGCCACGCTGTGCGCCGATTCGTACCTGTACAATGTCCTCGATAAGCAGTGTAAATGGTACGGCGAGAACCGTCGCCGCAACATCAACTGTGAGCTGTACCGCAACCGTGCGCTGGTGGTGCCCGCGGTGCGCTTCGACCGCAAGCATGTGCACGCCTATGCCGACGTAATCGTCGCCGCTGCACCCAACGCCAAGCGTGCTCGCCAGGAGTACCGCGTGAGCGACGATGCCTTGCTTGACGCCCTGCGCGACCGCATTCGCTTTGTGCTTGCTATCTGCGATGAGCTGGGCCGCGAGAAGCTCGTACTGGGTGCTTGGGGCTGCGAGAACAACGGCTTTGACACCGAGGCCGTGGCCGAGCTCTTCCGCAAGGAGCTCGCATCGGGCGACTTCAAGGTCAAGCAGGTCTTCTTTGCCGTGCCCTCTACGCGCTGGGACGAGGATTTTGCCAAGTTCGAGCACGTGCTGGCAAACTTCCCCGAGCGCAACGAGGAGTCCTATGCCCAGGTTGCCGCCCGCGCCGCAGCCGCTCGTGCCGCCGAGCAGGCCCAGGCAGCAGCCGAGGACGATGAGGACGAGGACGACTGGCGCAAGTACCTGTAAGCGGTGCGCGCGATGTGATATGCCAAGCCGACGGGAGGGATTGCTCCCGTCGGCTTTTTACGGAATGGGGAACTCAAGATGAAAAACGTTCTGTGCTTTGGTGACAGCAACACCTATGGCTATGATCCGGCGGGTATGCGCGACGGCACCGCAGTGCGCTATGCGCAGGATGTGCGCTGGTGCGGCGTGGCGCAGCGTGACCTGGGCGAGGGCTGGCATGTGATTGAGGAGGGGCTTAACGGCCGCACGACGGTGCGCGACGATATGTGCCATCTGGACACTAACCTCAACGGCATTCGCGCGCTTCCGATGCTGCTCGAGGCCCATAAGCCGCTGGACGCCATTGTGATCATGCTGGGCACCAACGACTGTAAGACGGTCTTTAACGTGACAGCTTCCGATATCGCCCGTGGCGCCATGGCACTGATTCGCGCCGTCCGCGCGTTTCCGTGGACCGACGCTGCGCCTTGTCCGCGCATTCTGCTGATGGCTCCTATCAAGATCAAGCCGCAGATCGCCGATGTGTATATGACCGACTTTGACGAGCATTCCGTTGAGGCATCTGAGCATTTTGGCGAGTACTATGCGCACGTGGCCGAGCAGTTTGGCTGCGACTTTTTGAATGCCGCCGAGTTTGCCGAGCCGGGCGATATCGACTATCTGCATATGATGCCCGAAAGCCATGAGAGCTTGGGACATGCCGTGGCAGCCAAGCTCAAAGAGATGCTCGGTGAGTAGCGCGACCCCAAGCCACCACAAAGGTACCTTTGCGGTGGCTTGATTCGTCTGTTTGTCTTGATCTGTAACAG
>DBFBKG010000141.1:0-4102 GCA_048203815.1 Collinsella sp.
CCTACTGTATGAGGCCCGCGTATGGGGGTATCATCTTCCACCGAAAATAGTTTCTAGTGTTAGGGGTTTTCGGTGGAAGATACCGATTTCCATGAGCTTGGGCGTCAGCTCTTTACCGAGTTTGGCAGCATACACCAGCGCATCTCGCGCTTTGCGGACAAAGCCCTCGGCGGCGAGATGGCCGTTATGCGCGCCCTCATACTCGCCGGCGGTTCGCTCACGCCGAGCGAACTCGCTGATCGCGCCTGGGTCTCGAGTGCCCGCATCGCCAATATCCTACGCGCTCTCGAAGCCAAGGGCTGGGTCGAGCGCGAGCACTCAAAGACTGACCGTCGTCGCGTACACGTCATAGTGACCGACAAGGGATTCCAGGATCTCGAAATCAAACGTCGGGAATTCGAGGCCCGCACTGCGGCTTTCCTCGAGCAGCTCGGCGAAACAGATACCCAAGAGATGGTGCGTCTTCTAAGGCGCGCCAACGAAATTATCGACCGCAATCAAGAAAGGAGAGATGCCGAGTGAGGATTCTCAAGCTCTTTAAAAAGCATATCCTGGCACTGTTCGCAGCTATCGTGCTTATCGTAATCAGCTGCAACGCCGATCTGGCGCTGCCTACCTATATGAGCGACATCGTCGACGTGGGTGTGCAGCAAGGCGGCATCGCCTCGCCCGTACCCGACACCATCCGCGCCGAATCGCTCGACGACCTTGAACTCTTTATGAGCACCAAGGACGCCAAAGCTGTGGAGGCCGTGTTTAGCAAGGCTGACAAAAATGGCATTCGAACGTATAAGGGTACCGAGGAAGAGCGTGCCGATGGAGGCAAGATTGCCGACATTATGAGCCTGCCCGAGACTGTCGTCCTTTCGCTCGACCAGGGCATTGACGCCGACTCCATGGGCGACATGATGGGCTCGTCCAGCGAGAAAGACAACAACGCTGCCCAGGCCATGCCCACCCCCGAGCAAATGGCAGCTATGACGCCCGAGCAGCTCGCCGAGATGCAGCAGAAGGCCGCAGCCGCGCAGAGCATGCAAAAGCAGATCGACGCCGACGGCGGCAAGATCACCATGAAGAGCCTGCGCCTAGGCGTTGAAGGCGGTCTTATCGATCAGGGCAAGCTCGTCGAGGGCGCCAACCAAATGGCGGACAAAATGGGCTCCATGTCGGGCTCCATCGTCACCCAGCGCGCCGTGAGCTATGTACAGGACGAGTACAAGGCACAGGGCATCGACCCCGCCGACGTGCAGAACGCCTACCTGAGCCACATGGCGACCACGATGTTTGGGCTGTGCCTGGTGTCGCTCGTCGCCACCATTCTGACCGGTGCCGTGGCGTCGCGCACCGCCTGCTCCATCGCCCGCGACCTGCGCCGCGAGACCTTCAACAAGGTTATGCACTTCTCGCCGGCCGAGGTGGGCAAGTTTAGCCAGGCCTCGCTCATCACCCGCTGCACCAACGATATTCAGCAGATCCAGATGGCCGCAACCCTGTTTATCCGCATGTGCCTGATGGCTCCCGTCATGGGCATCGTCGCCGTCATGCGCGTCCTGGCCAACCACACCGGCCTGGAGTGGACCATCGCCGTGGCCATCATCGCGGTCTCGGCCGTCGTCGGCGTGCTCATGGGCCTCACCATGCCCAAGTTCAAAAAGATGCAGAGCTTCGTGGACCGCGTGAACCTTACCGCCCGCGAGCTACTCGACGGCCTTATGCCCATCCGCTCGTTCAACCGCGAGGAGCATGAGCTCGAGCGTTTTGACAAGGCGTCGCTCGACCTGATGACCACGCAGCTCTACACCAACCGCGCCATGAGCTTTATGATGCCGCTCATGATGCTCGTCATGAACTGCATCACCGTGCTTATCGTCTGGTTTGGCGCGCAGGGCGTGTCCGACGGCGTGATGCAGGTCGGCAACATGATGGCGTTTATCTCCTACACCATGCAGATCGTTATGGCGTTTATGATCCTCACCATGGTTTCGGTCATCCTGCCCCGTGCCGAGGTCGCGGCCGAGCGCGTGGAAGAGGTCATCACCTGCCCCACCAGCATCAACGACCCCGCCTCGCCCAAACTGCCTGCCGCCAGCGCGCCGCGCGGTGAGCTCACTTTCCGCGACGTAAGCTTCCAGTATCCCGATGCCCGCGCCGACGTCATCAGCGGCGTGAACTTCACCACGCACGCCGGTCAGATGCTCGGCATCATTGGCTCCACGGGCTCGGGCAAGTCCACGCTCGTGCAGCTGATTCCGCGCCTGTACGACGTCACGGGCGGCAGCATTTCGCTCGACGGCATCGATGTGCGCGACATGACCCTTTCCGAGCTGCGCCGCCGCATTGGTTACATCCCGCAGCAGGGGCGCCTATTCTCGGGTACCGTCGAGAGCAACCTCAAGTTTGCCGGCGACATGGTAAGCGATGATGACATGCGCCAGGCCGCGCGCATCGCCCAAGCCGAGGACTTTATCGCCGAGCGCGAGGGCGGTTACGACTCCCCCATCAGCCAGGGTGGCTCCAATGTTTCGGGCGGTCAGCGCCAGCGTCTGGCCATCGCCCGCGCCCTGGCCAAGAAGCCCGAGGTCGTGGTGTTCGATGACTCGTTTAGCGCGCTTGACTACAAGACCGACGCGCGCCTGCGCGAGGAGCTCGCCAAAAACGTCACCGACGCCGCGCTCGTGGTCGTGGCCCAGCGCATCGCGACCATCATGCACGCCGACCAAATCATCGTGCTCGACGACGGCCACGTGGTGGGCACCGGTACGCACGAGGAGCTGCTGCGCAGCTGCCCGGCGTACCTGGAAATCGCACAGTCGCAGCTTTCCGCCAAGGAGCTGGGACTTACCCAAGAAGAGATTGCAGCCGTCATGGAAGGAGGCGAGCGCTAATGGCAGACGAGACCAAGACCCAAATTCCCAAGCCCACCCGTCAGCGTGGACCCATGGGCCGCATGGGCGGCATGCGTCGCGGCGAAAAGGCCAAGGACTTTAAGGGCACCATGAGGCAGCTGCTCGGCTATATCGGCCAGCACAAGGTTGCCGTGTTTGTCGCCGTCGCCTTTGCCGTATGCTCGGTCATCTTTAACATTGTGGGACCCAAGGTACTCGGCCAGGTTACGACCAAGCTGTTCGAGGGCCTGGTTGCCAAGGTCAACGGCACCGGCGATGTCGACTTTAACTGGATCGCCAAGACGCTCGGCTTTTTGCTCTGCCTGTATCTGGCGAGCTCTGCCTGCAGCCTGATCCAGGGCTGGCTCATGACCGGTGTCACGCAAAAGATCTGCTACCGCATGCGCAAGGAGATTGCCGCCAAGATTGCCGTCGTGCCGATGAGCTACTTCAACGGCCACAGCAAGGGCGACGTGCTCAGCCGCATCACCAACGACGTCGATACGCTGGGTCAGTCGCTCAACCAGAGCGTGACGCAGCTCATCACGTCGGTGACGCAGATTATCGGCGTGCTCGTCATGATGCTGTCGATCAGCCTGCCGCTCACCGGCGTCACCGTGCTCACGCTGCCGGCAGCCGCAATTATCTTGATGGTGATGATTCACTTCTCGCAGCCGTACTTCCGCGAGCAACAGCAGGTTCTGGGCGCCGTCAACGGCATTATCGAGGAGGACTTTGCCGGTCAAAACGTCATTCAGGTGTTCGACCGCGCCGAGGCCTCAATCGAGGAGTTCGACCGTCAAAACGACCGCCTGTTTATTAGTGGCTGGCGTTCGCAGTTCCTGTCGGGCCTGATGATGCCGCTTATGAGCCTGGTGGGCAACATGGGTTACGTGGGCGTTGTCGTGGTGGGCGCGCAGCTCGCGCTGACCGGCAATGCCACGCCCGGCGACATCCAGAGCTTTATCCAGTACGTGCGCAACTTTACGCAGCCCGTGCAGCAGCTGGGCAACGTGAGCAACACGATGCAGTCGATGGCAGCTGCCACCGAGCGTGTGTTTGAGTTTTTGGCCGCACCCGAGGAGGAGCAGAAGGCCGACGCGCAGATCCCTGAGAAGCGCCCCGGCCACGTGGAGTTTGACCATGTGAAGTTTGGCTATACGCCCGACAAGACCATCATCCACGACTTTAGCTGCGAGGCGCAGCCCGGCCAGACC
>DBFBKG010000142.1:0-6253 GCA_048203815.1 Collinsella sp.
CGCTTGCATAGGTCTGCGTGTCACCCGGCTCGCGCACAGCGGCGGTTGCGGTGATCACGGTGTTGCCGTGTACGGTGCCCGTCACGATAACGCCCTTGGAAACCGGCGTGGGAACGGGGTAGAGCGGCATGAGCGTGCGCGGCTCCTTGTCCAGCACCACGATGTTGCCCTGACGCCAGACCATCTGGAACTCCTCGGCACCCGCCCTATGCGAGATGTCGGCGGCGCCGTTGCCCGCTGCGTTGATCAGATAGCGGCAGCGCACGTTGCCAGCGGGGGTCGCCAGCGTAAAGCGCACGGCTCCGTCATCCGAGTCGGCGACCTCAATGGCCTCCACCGGTGAGGAGCGCATAAACGTCACGCCGTTGGCGACCGCGTTCTCCAGCGCGGCGATGGCCACTTCAAATGGGTCAACGTAACCGGTCGAAGGGCACCACAGCGCGCACGAGGCCTGGGCACTCGCGCGCGGTTCCAGCTCGTGGATGCGGTCGGGGCCGACGATCAACAGCTCGGGCACGCCGTTGGCCAGGCCATTCTGGCGCAGTTTCTCCAGGTGCGCGCAGTCTTCGTCGTTGAAGCCCAGCGCCATCGACCCGGTGCGGCGGAACAAAAAGCCTAGCTCCTGGGCCCATGTGCCATATAGCTCGCAACCACGGGCGTTGACCTGCGCCTTAACCGTGCCCGGTGCCGGATCGTAGCCGGCGTGCACCAGGCCGCCGTTGGCCTTCGACGCACCTAGGGCGACATCGTTGGCCGCTTCGACCACACAAATGGACAGGTCATAGCGCGCGAGCTGCCGCGCGATGGCGCACCCGGTAATGCCCGCGCCCACAATTGCGATATCAAACGTTTCTGCCACAGTGCCTCCCAGACGAGTTGACAGGCTGTCAATAGGACTATCCTACGGTCTGCACACCCCCGGTGCGGCGGCAATGCGGTGAACAGCCCCAACTGCATCCGCCAACGGCAGGCGAGGGGAGACTCAGGACCATCGGTGACCTCGTCTGCCGCCTCTGGCGTCAGAGGTTTGTCTCGTTCTGTAACAGTAAGCAGGTTTTTGAGGTCCAAGATGTTACAGATTGAGATTGAAGCCGGGGAGAGATTCTTCTGTCTCGATCTGTAACATCTAGGGACCGTTTTGGGGTCTAGATGTTACAGATTTAGATAAACCTGTTAGTCGGTTTCGAATGTCTAAATCTGTAACGGTTAGACCTGTTTTTGCCGAGTTGTTGTTACAGATTGAGATATTGAGATTGGACGTTTTCCTTTGTCTTGATCTGTAACAGATAGAAGGGTTTCTGACCCCTAGTTGTTACAGATTGAGATATTTAACGGAGGGCTCACCGTTTATCTTGATCTGTAACAGTAAGGACTGATTTTGGAGTCAAGATGTTACAGATTGAGATTGAAGTCGGGGAGGGACCCCTATGTCTCGATCTGTAACATCTAGACCCGGATTCCGCTTCCACCTGTTACAGATTGAGATGTTTGTGTCCGCGCCAGCCCTGTGCCCAGCCGTAGTCCCATATAAACAAACCCCGTGGTAAACTTGACCGGACTGTAAATATTCCGAAAGGTACATCCCAATGTCCAAGTACATCTCCGAGCTCATGTCGCCGCAGCTTATGGGCGTCATCTATGCCTTTGTTGGCTTTATCATCGCCCTGTACGTGCTGTCGGTCGTCTATGTGTTCATCGACGCTCGCCGCCGCGGCGCCAGCGCCTACGTGGCATGGGGCATCATCGCCCTCATCCCGTTTGTGGGTCTCATCGCCTACCTGGTTCTGCGTCCGCACTCCTACGCGGCCGACCGCGAGGAGCAGGAGCTGGACATGGCCCTGCGCGAGCGCCAGCTTGCCCAGTACGGCACCTGCCCGCAGTGCGGCGCGCCCATCGAGAAGGACTTCGTCGTCTGCCCGGTGTGCGACACACAGGTTCGCAACGTGTGCCCCAGCTGCCATCGCCCGCTCGACGCGCACTGGAAGGTCTGCCCCTACTGCCGAACTCGCATTCAGTAACGCATCCATCGTCGGGCCGGTCGTAAGCCACGGGCGCCGCGCGTCGCGCGCAAGCCGCACGCGCGCCCTGCGGCCCCGCCCCACACGATGAAGCATGCGTAGAAAATCGCCCGCCGTGCCATTAAGGTGCGGCGGGCGCTTGTATACCAAGGCAACCTGCCTATAATGATGCAAGTCAAAAACGCCGAGCGCATCGCACGCACTTGCATCAGGCATCCGAGAGGAGAAAACATACCCATGAAGGCACTCTACAATGACGGTTCGGTGGCCGAGCTCCCGCAGGACGAGGTCACGCATGTCATCCGCCACTCTGCCGCGCACATCATGGCGCAGGCCATCAAGCGTCTCTATCCCGAGGCCGACTTTGCCTACGGCCCCGCGACCGACAACGGCTTCTACTACGACGTCGACCTGCCCGAGGGCGTCAAGATCAGCGAGGACGACTTCCCCGCGATCGAGACCGAGATGAAAAAGATCGTCAAGGAGAACCTCAAGTTCACCGTGTACGAGAAGCCCCGCGCCGAGGCCATCGCCCTTATGGAGGAGCGCGGCGAGAAGTACAAGGTCGAGCACATCGGCGACCTGGACGACGACGCCCGCATCACCTTCTACCAGCAGGGCGACTACATCGACATGTGCGTCGGCCCCCACATCTGCTACACCAAGGCTCTGAAGGCCTTTAAGCTCACCGGCGTCTCGGGCGCCTACTGGAAGGGCGACAAGGACAACAAGATGCTCACCCGCATCAACGGCGTCGCCTTTGCCACCAAGGAAGAGCTCGACGAGCACATGCACATGCTGGAGGAGGCCAAGAAGCGCGACCACCGCAAGATCGGCCGCGAGATGGACCTCTTTATGATGCGCGACGAAGCCCCCGGCTTCCCGTTCTTCCTGCCCAACGGCATGATCCTTAAGAACACGCTGCTGGACTACTGGCGCGAGATCCACCACAAGGCCGGCTACGTGGAGATCTCCACGCCGCTCATCATGAACAAGCAGCTGTGGAAGACCTCGGGCCACTGGGACCACTACAAGGACAACATGTACTCCACCGTCATCGACGACGAAGAGTACTGCATTAAGCCCATGAACTGCCCGGGCGGCGTGCTGGTGTACGCCTCCAAGCCGCACTCTTACCGCGAGCTGCCCATCCGCGCCGGCGAGATTGGCCTGGTGCACCGCCACGAGCTGCGCGGCGCCCTGCACGGCCTGTTCCGCGTGCGCTGCTTTTACCAGGACGACGCGCACCTGTTTGTGCGTCCCGACCAGCTGACTGACGAGATCGTGGGCGTGGTCAACCTCATCGACTCCGTGTACCAGAAGTTTGGCTTTAAGTACCACGTTGAGCTTTCCACCCGCCCTGAGGACTCCATGGGTTCCGACGAGGACTGGGCTCGCGCCGAGGAGGGCCTGCGCACCGCTCTGGAGCAGCTGGGCATGGACTACGAGGTCAACGAGGGCGACGGTGCCTTCTACGGCCCCAAGATCGACTTCCACCTGGAGGACTCGCTCGGCCGTACCTGGCAGTGCGGCACCGTCCAGCTCGACTTCCAGATGCCGCTCAACTTTGACCTGGAGTACGTGGACGCCGACGGCACCAAGAAGCGCCCCATCATGCTGCACCGCGTGTGCTTTGGCTCCATCGAGCGCTTCATCGGTATTCTGATTGAGCACTTTGCGGGCAAGTTCCCCACCTGGCTGGCTCCCGTGCAGGTCAAGGCACTTCCGGTTTCCGAGAAGAGCCGCGACTACGCCCACGAGGTGTGCGCCAAGCTGGAGGAGGCCGGCATTCGCGTGGTCTGCGACGACCGCGACGAGAAGATCGGCTACAAGATCCGCGAGGCCCGCTCCATTGACCGCGTGCCCTACATGCTCATCCTGGGCGAGAAGGAGGTCGAGGCCGGCAACATCTCCGTCCGCGATCGTTCCAACGAGACCGTTCAGATGAGCATTGACGAGTTTGTGGCTAAGGTGCTCGAGGAGATCAAGACTCGCGCCTAGCACAAACTATACAAGAATTAATAAAGGCGATCGTCCTCGCGGGCGGTCGCCTTTTTTGTTGTCTATAGAAGAAAAGCCGCTGGTTAGAGCGTCTTTTTTGTTGTGCAAAAAGGTACAGGTTTTTGTATCTTTCGACGTTGCTCATTATACGAGCAAACTGCTCGCGTTTTCCCAGATTGTACAAAATGCGCCGCGAATGGGCGCATCTCCATACCCCTCTACAAAAACCTGTACTTTTGCGACTGCGCCTAGCTGCGAGCGAGAAGCCTGTTCTTAACGCCCTGCATCCGCGTGTGTCGCGGAGATAAGAAAAGGGGGCGAGAGATGGAACAGACAAAGCGGCGCCAAGAGCAGCTGCCCGGCGCTTTTAGTGGCACTACTACCAACAGCCAGCGCGGTCGCGTCCGCTGGTATCTGGTCCACACCCCCAACGGTAAAGAGCGCGAGACCTGTGAAAAGGTCCGCCGCATTATCCCGCACGAGCTGATGCAGGACGCTTTTGTGATGCAAAAGGAGTTCTGGTTTAAGCGGGACGGTGCCTGGTCGCTCCAAACCAAACCCATGTACAAGGAATACTTCTTCGTCGCCACGCGCGATGCCGCCCTGCTCGATAGGGCTTTGGCCCAGTTGAGCTTTGGCTGCCGCATTGCCGGTAGCAAGGAGCGGGCCTATGCGCCTATGCCGGACGATGCACAGGATTGGTACCGCAGCGTGCTCGACGACGACGGCGTGGTGCGCAACAGCGTTGCGCGCATAGAAGACGGCGTTCTGCACATAGAGCAAGGACCCTTGGTGGGGCAAGAGGCTCGCGTGCACAAGATCGATCGTCGCAAACGCTGGTGCTTGGTAGACGTGGGCGATGGCGATTCCCGCTTTAGGGAAGTTCTTCCGCTTGACGTGCCGATCAAAACGTAAGGGGCGTTGCACTGGCAATTCGTTCGCATTTTGAATTCATCGATGGGGGAATCCCTGGGGACAGGGATGTGGATTTGAACTTGACTACTAAAGAAGCAACAGGAAAAACGCGCCGGTGGGGGGCCGCGCTTGTTGCCCAGGCAATGAGCGGTGGCGACGTGACCGTGCGCTACAAGGCCATGCAGGCCGTGAAGGACTGGGACCGCACACGCCTGGCCTACCGCACCGTCAAGCGCGCCTTCGATATCGCGTTCAGTGGCTGCGTGCTGGCCGTCATCGCCGTGCCGAGCCTGGTGCTGGCCGCGGCAATCCGCCTGGAGAGCGAGGGCAACCCGTTCTACAGTCAGATCCGCGTCGGCCAGACCCACCGCGACGGCAGCCTGTCCACCTTCCGCATGTGGAAGTTCCGCTCCATGTACAGGGACGCCGACGAGCGCCTCGCCGAGCTCAAGGGCCAGAACGAGATCGCCGGCGCCATGTTCAAGATGAAGGACGACCCTCGAGTCACCAAGATCGGCAGATTCATCCGCAAGCACTCCATCGACGAGTTCCCGCAGTTCCTCAATGTGTTCCTTGGCCAGATGTCCGTCGTGGGCCCGCGCCCGCCTCTGCCGAACGAGGTGGCAGAGTACACGGAGTACGACCTGCAGCGCCTGGCCGTGAAGCCGGGCATCACCGGCTGGTGGCAGGTGACGGAGCGCAACTCTACCGGGTTCGACGGCATGGTCCGCCGAGACCTGGAGTACATCGCCAAGCGCGGCCCCATAACGGATCTGAAGATCGTCGTGCTCACAGTGATTGAGGTCATCACCGGCAAGGGTGCGTGCTAGATGCGCATCGCGATGATTGGACATAAGAGATACGGCTCCCGCGAGGGCGGCGTGGAGGTCGTCGTGACCGAGCTCGCCCGCCGCATGGCGGCGCTCGGCCACGAGGTCACCTGCTACGACCGTTCCGGTGCGGACGTCATGACCGGAGATGCCGCGGATTGTCGCGCGCGCGTCGTCGACGGCGTGCGCGTCATTCCCGTGAGAACAATCGACAAAAAGGGCCTCGCTGCCCTCTCGTCTTCATACTTTGCTACCAAGGTTGCTATCAAGGACCGTCCCGACGTGATCCACTACCACGCCGAGGGCCCCTGCGTGCCGCTTCCCCTGGCAAAGCGCGCCGGTATCCGGACCGTGGCCACCATCCACGGCCTGGACTGGCAGCGCGCCAAGTGGGGGAAGCTCGCCAGCACCTACATCAAGATGGGGGAGAAGGCCGCTGCCGCCAAGGCCGACGGCCTCATCGTCCTGTCCAAATCGGCCCAGTCCTAC
>DBFBKG010000143.1:0-4860 GCA_048203815.1 Collinsella sp.
CTCTCCCAGCTGAGCTAATCACCCGATACTGCGCTGGATACTACAACTAACGATGTTAGTGGTGGGTCGTGCAGGATGACTCGACTTCGTCTCGCCCTTCGGGCCGTTGCTGACGCAACGTTATCCTTCACGTTTTACTACCGCTTCCACCTTAGCGATTGGTGGGTCGTGCAGGATTCGAACCTGCGACCAATTGATTAAAAGTCAACTGCTCTACCAACTGAGCTAACGACCCGATATCAACACAAAGCAAGAACTGGGGTGGGTAAAGGGACTCGAACCCTCGACCTACGGGACCACAACCCGTCGCTCTAGCCAACTGAGCTACACCCACCGTGTCCTGTGCGCTTCGCGCTCGACTATTATTGCAAGGAACGCCACGCGATGCAAGCCCCAATTTTCAAGAATTTTGAAAAGAGTTTTTCGAGCGCGTTTCGAGCAATTCCCACCGGTTTCATAGGAGTAAACTTGCCCCACTGCAAATGCTCGAAAGGACCAGCATGAAAGAACTCTCCAACCGTACGGCGAGATTTACCGATTCGGTCATCCGCCGCATGACGCGCATCTCTAATAAGTACGGCGCCGTCAATCTCTCCCAGGGCTTCCCTGACTTCGATCCTCCGGCTCAGCTGCTCGAGAGCCTCAGCACCATCGCGACCGACCCCAGGCCGCTCTATCACCAGTACTCCATCACTTGGGGCTCCCAGGCCATGCGCGAGGCGCTCGCGGCCAAGCAGGAGCACTTTATGGGCATGCCGGTCGACCCCAACCAGAATATCGTGGTCACCTGCGGCTCCACCGAGGCCATGATGGCCGCCATGATGACGGTTACGAACCCCGGAGACAAGGTCGTCATCTTCTCGCCGTTCTACGAGAACTACGGCGCCGATACGATTCTCTCGGGCGCTGAGCCCATCTATGTGCCGCTCAACCCGCCCACGTTCGACTTCGATCGCGAGGTCCTCGAGGCGGCCTTCCGCGATAACGAGCCCAAGGCCATCGTCCTGTGCAACCCGTCCAACCCCTGTGGCAAGGTCTTTACGCGCGAGGAGCTCACTTTTATTGCTGACCTGTGCAAAAAATACGACGCCTACTGCATCACCGACGAGGTCTACGAGCACATCGTCTATGCGCCCCGCGAGCATGTCTATATGGCCACGCTGCCCGGCATGTTCGAGCGCACCATCAGCTGCAGCTCGCTGTCCAAGACCTACTCCATCACCGGTTGGCGCCTGGGCTACACCATCGCCCCGGCCGAGATTACCGAGCGCATCAAGAAGGTCCACGACTTCCTCACCGTGGGCGCCGCCGCTCCCCTGCAGGAGGCCGTCGTTACCGCTCTCAACTTCGACGACAGCTATTACGATGAGGTCCTCGACCTCTACACCGCCAAGCGCGACCTGTTCTGCCAGGGGCTCGATAGCATCGGTCTTGAGCATAACGTGCCGCAGGGCGCCTACTACGTGATGATGGATATCTCGGAGTTCGGCTACGACAGCGACCTCGAGTTCTGCGAGGACCTGGCCTCCAAGGTTGGCGTGGGCGCCGTGCCTGGTTCAAGCTTCTTCCGTGAGCCCGTCAACCATCTGATTCGTTTCCACTTCGCCAAGCGAGACGAGACGCTTAACGCGGCGCTGGAGAACCTCAAGTCGCTACGTGATAAAATCAAGCCGCGCGGGTAAGGACGGCCCGGCAACTAAAGCAACCAAAGAAGCCCCGCACCGCCCGCCGCGTTGCAGGGCTTCTTTTTAGAGCGCTTTCTTAAATGGTTTAGAGCTCTATACTTTAGTCACGGAGCAACTCGTCCCAGAGAGAGGAATACTATGGCAGAGCAGCAGCTTATCGGAGCACTCGAGGCCGGCGGCACCAAGATGGTCTGCGCCACGGGCTATGCGGACGGTACGGTCCTGGAGCGCGAGCAGATCGCGACCACGACCCCGCAGGAAACCGTCGAGGCCGTCAACGCATGGTTTGCAGACAAGGGCATCGCCGCCCTGGGCATCGGCGCCTTTGGCCCCACCGCGGTCAACCCTGCCTCGCCCCAGTACGGCAAGATCTTGGAGACGCCCAAGACCGCATGGCGTTACTTTGACCTACTGGGCACCATCCAAAACAAGCTCAAGGTCCCCTGCGGCTACGATACCGACGTCAACGTCGCCTGCTTGGGCGAGGTCACCTTTGGTTGCGCTCAGGGCCTCACCGACGTGGTGTACCTGACGATCGGTACCGGCGTGGGTGCCGGCGTGCTCTCGGGCGGTCAGCTCGTGCATGGCATGATGCATCCCGAGGCCGGCCACATCCTGGTCACGCGCGACCCGCGCGACACCATTGGCGAGCATAGCGCATGCCCCTTCCACGACAACTGCCTCGAGGGCCTCATTGCCGGTCCCGGCGTTAAAAAGCGCTGGGGCGGCAAGAGCGCCGGAGACATGGCCGATGACCCGGAGGCCATGGACCTGCTCGCAGGCTATCTGGCACAGGCGCTCATGACCTACACGCTGTGCTATGCCCCGCAAAAGATCATCATCGGCGGCGGCGTTGCCGACCACACCCCCATCGTGCCGCTCGCACGCAAAAAGTGCGCCGAGATGCTCAACGGCTACATCGTCACGCCCGAGGTCAACGATATCGACACCTACATCGTCAACAATAGCCTCGAGGGCAAGCAGGGCATCATGGGCTGCCTGGCCTTGGGTGCCGCCGCGCTTCAGCAGTAGGCGCGCCAAAGGGGCGCCGCAACGTCCAGCAATCCCATCCTACGGGATAACGCCGCCACGCCTCGCATAAGCCCCCAAACAAAGAAAGGCCGCCTGGGACCAAACAATGTGTCCTAGGCGGCCTTTTTGGCACATATGAGCGATCGTAGAAGATATCGAAGCACAACGCCCGTCATCGCTCCGCAGCAGTCGATCATCACGTCGGTGATCATGCCGGCGCGACCGGGCACAAAGAGCTGAATCGTCTCGTCAATCGAGGGGATCAGCAGTAGGAAAACCGCCGTGGGAAGCAATACGTCAAAGGTGCGACGACCCTCGATATCGAAAGCGTGCGTCGCCAGAATGCCGAGCACCATGTACTCGGTAAAATGCGCGCACTTGCGTACGACGAAGTTGGTCACCCACTCATACGGAAGCCCCATGCCGTTCAGAAAGCCGCGAACGGCCTCCATAATCGACAAGCTCAATGAACCGGACCCCGTGCCGGGAACCATCGAATTGCCCCAGATGAGCAGCACCATCAGGCAGGTTGCGACCGCCCATTTTCGATCAAGTTTAAGCATGCAGAAGTTATGCCTCCGCACAGAGCGGCTCAAAGCTGGCGGTGCCGCCCTCGATAACGCTCAGATAGGCACGGCCCGTGCGCCTCACCGCCGCAGACTGCAGACGGTCAATCTCCTCCTCGAGAATCTGATTGACGCGCTCGTGACGACGGTTCTCCATGATGCCAGCAGCGATGGCCTCGGCGCGCTCGATACCTTCGCGCGAGATGCGAGCGGTATCCTCAGGGAACACGGCACTGTGGCGACCAACGTAAGCGGGGGCAGCGGGCTGAGGAGCAGGCGTAAACACCGGAGCGGCAACGGGAGCAGGCTCGACGACCTCGTCCAAAATTGCGGCAGCGGCGGCCCACATGCCCTCGTGGCCCGAATAATCGGCCATGGGGACGTCTTCCTCGGAAGTCGCATCGACAGGCTCGTCGACAGCGACGGACTGGGACGCAGAGGCCGGGACATCGACCGGGGCAGCGACCACATACGGCATGTCGTTCGAGATGACCGGCTCGTCAAGGTCATCGAGGTCGATAGCCGCGACAGAGGCGTCGCTGATGATCGGCATGTTGGCAAGGTTCGCGTTGTACGGCACCGACTCCGCCGCCTGCTGCTGTGCAGGAGCGCCCCACAGCGAGCTTTCGGCAGCACGGCGGGCGGCAATAGTCTCCTCGTCGACGGCCAGCGGCTCGTCGGCGTAGGGGTCCACGGCGGTGGCGGTAGCCGGAGTCACGGGCACGGCAGTGTCATACGTAACGGGTTGAGCCGTGGCGGCGTTGTTGGCGGCGTTAGCCACGGCAGCCACAAAGGCGGCTGTGCTGCCCGCAGGGGCGGCATGAGAGCCCGAGACGGCGCGCGCAGCGGCAGCGATGTCATCGCGGTTATAGGAGCCGGTCTGTCCGCCGTAGGTGAGTTCGTCGATAGCGACCTGGTAGACGTCGCGTGAGCGCGTGGGGTCGCAGCTGACTGGCGAATCGTCGTCGAGCATGCTATCGATCATGGACCAGGCGTCGGCCTCGCTCATGGCGTCTGCGGCGCGGGCGATGGTGGGGACGCCATCGTCGGCACGACGGCGCTGGAAGGCACCGGTCAGACCGGAGAAAACCGAAGAGGGCTGCGCAGCGTTTGCCTGAACGGCAGGAGCCGCAGTAGCAACGCCCTGAGGGGCAGCCCACCGCTGTTGGGCGGGCATAGAGGCGGTCTGGAACTCATTTTGATGCTGGTTGACGTTCGCGGCGCCACCCATGGCGTCGGGCTCGAACAGGCGCTCGGCATGCTGCGCGCGATATTCAGAAATGCCGAGCGAGGCGGCATAGATACCCACGCCCGCCACCGCACCCACGGCAAAGGGAACAGCGCCCGCGACGACCGTCTCGTTCACCGACGAAAACGGCAGCGTGGCAGCATACATCACCACGGGAGCGGCAAGGCCGATTCCGCAGGAAAGTCCAGCAAGGACTGCTCGTTGTGTTGCATCAGAAGAAGCCATGAGCTCTCCCCATCTTCCAGCACCCAAATCGCATCATTCAGTTGGCTGCGCGAGAGAAGATGAAGCGGGGCTATGCCCCAAAGCAACGGTATATGGTTCGTTT
>DBFBKG010000144.1:0-11214 GCA_048203815.1 Collinsella sp.
CAATAGCTCAACATGGTCGCGCTGGACATCCCAAGTGCGGTGGCCCATCTTGGACGAGTTCGAGAACGTGGGCGGGTCGACAAAGATCAGATCCCAACGGTTGCGCGTCTGGCGCTGGTCGCGAATCCAGGCGAGCACGTCATCGCGCACAAAGTGATGCTGCGGGCCAACAAAGCCGTTCTGGCGCATGTTGCGCTCGGCCCAGTCCAGGTAGGTGTTGGAGAGGTCGACCGTCACGGTCTCCTCGACGCCGCCGTCCGCCGCGTAGCAGGTGGCGGTGCCGGTATAGGCAAACAGGTTGAGGAAGCGGCGCGCCTGCTTGGCGTGCTCACGCACCAGGTTGCGGGTGACGCGGTGATCCAGGAAGATGCCCACATCCAGATAGTCGTCAAAGTTGACGGCAAAGGTGAGGCCGCCCTCTTCGATGAGCGGCAGACGGCGACGTGCGATGTTAGCGCGCTCGCTCGAGCCGCCCTTGCCGGCGCCCTGTTTGCCGTACTGCGAGCCGCCGCGCGAACGCATGCGGGCCTTGGCGTGCACATGCTCGGCCGGAACATCCAGGATGCGCGGCGCGATGGCCAGAATGTCGAGCATACGGGCCTGGGCCAGTGCGGGGTCGATGGTCTTAGGCGCGGCGTACTCGGCGATGACGAGCCAGCGGCCCGGCGTCTGCGGGCAGCCCTCGTACAGATCGATGGCGGCGGAGTAGTCGGGTAGGTCGGCATCGTAGACGCGGTAGCAGCTCACGCCCTCGCGCTTGGCCCACTTGCGACGCAGACGGGCATTCTTACGCAGGCGGTTGGCGAACTGCTCGGACTCGGGGATGAGCACGGGCAGCGGCTTGCCGTCGCCCAGGTCGAGCATGGCGGCAGGCTCGGGCATGGGAGTGCCGGCGGCGTTGTCGTTGACTTCGTTGGCATCCGCAACCTCGGCCTCGGCATCCGCGCTGGTCGAAGCCTCAAACGCCGCGGCGGCGTGGTCGAGCGAGGGCCAAATCTCAATAGTTGCCTCCTCGTTATTGGGCATGACGGCGATCGAGCGCTCGGGCTCGGCGTGGAGCGCGCGGGCCAGCAATCCATCGCGGGTGAGCGCGGCGACCGGCGCCGCGGAAAGCTCGGGCGCGCGGCGCAGCTCACCGACCAGCGTCATGGCGTCGTGCATGAGCGAAAGCGGGGTCTCGGTGGTGTCCGCGACCACGGCGGCACCGGCGACGGCGCCCGCGTGGTCCAGCACGGTGGCTGGCTTGGCAGCGCAAAAGTCGACAAAACGCTTGTAGCCGGCGCACTTGACCATGCGCTCGGCAGTCTTGCGGGCGGCGGGGTCAATGTCCACGGCGACGATGCGCGCCTGGCGCTCACGCGCCGCGGTCTCGCGCTCGCGCGCCTCGGCAAGCAGCTGCTCCCACAGGGCGGCGTCGTGCAGCTGCCAGCCCTCAAAGCCCCAGCGCTCGCGTGCGGCGCCCGGGGCGCGGTCAGTCAGAATGTTCACGGCCTCCAGCAGCAGGCCGCCGCCGGCGCACGAGGCATCGACCAGCGTGGGCAGGGCCTCGTTCTCGTAATCGTCGGCCGTTAGCTCGCGCTCGCACAGTGCGGTCCAGCCGACCTGCGCCAGCACCAGGGCGGCGTAGTCGGGGCGCAGCACGTGCGCGCCCTCGCCGGCGCGGGTCGCTGCGGGCGGCAGGCGTTTGAACAGCGGGTCGCCTGAAAGGTCCAGGCTGATGCTCGCGCGGCGCTGGCGCAGCGAAAGCAGCAGGTGAACATCGGGATCGGCGGCGTCGACATCGGCGCGACGGCCCGTGGTCTCGGCCAGGCGGTCGCACAATGCGTCCTTGGCGCGCAGGGCCGAGAAACGCGTGTTGCGTAGCTGCTCGGTCACGCCGCGGGCTGTGATGGCGATGGTGGCGCCGGGGCGGACGATGCTCTCCCAGGCGATGTCGTAAACGCTATCGTACAGTTCATCGGCATTCTGCGCCTCAAAGCGCCCGAGCACCACGAACACGCGGCTCGCCAGGCGCGAACACAGGCATGCTCGGTAGCCTTGCTCGAGCTCGCCCTCAAATGTAGTGCGGCCCTTCAGCCGGCGAACATGCGAAAGCCCGAGGCGTTTAAGCTCATCGGCGAGTGCGGACTCAAAGCCTTCGGGGCAGCTTGCGTAAAATTCCATGGGTGACCTCTCTGGTTGCGTCGCTCCATTATATGATGGATGCTTCGTTTGCCCTTATCCTCGAAAGGAACCCATATGATTGATGCGTGTCCCGAACCCGCTGTGCTCTTTTTTGACGTGGACGGCACACTGACGTCGTTCGATCCCGACGATATGACCGATAAGGACTTTTCGGCGGTTCGCCCCTCGCAGATGGTCGTCGAGGCGTTTCATCGTCTGCGCGACGCGGGGCACAAGGCGTTTATCTGCACGGGTCGCCCCCTGTGGCTCATCGCGGATAGCTTGCGTGCGCTCGACCCCGCGGGTGTCGTTGCCATGGCGGGCGCCACGCTCGAGGTCGAGGGCCGCGTGGTGCATGAGGACTGCTTTGGCGAGGACGTTATCGAGGAGCTTGCACGCCGTATGGCCGCGGCAGGGATTGAGGCCTTTTTCGAGACCAACGTGGCTACTTTTGCCCTGGAACCCGCGGGTGTTGAGCAGTCGTCTCTGATCGGCACTTCTGTGGTGCACAGCGCCGAGGAGATGCGCGTCGACGGCAGTCTGCGCGTGGGCAAGGTATGCCTCAATGTGCCCAGTTTGGCTCGCGTTGCCAACGATGACGGCTTTATCGATCGCGAGTTTGAGCTGTGCAACACCGGTGGCCAGAATCGCGAGCTGAGCCCCAAGGGCATCAACAAGGGAGTGGGCGTGGCGCGAGCGCTGACGTATCTGGGCCGCGAGGGAAATGCGCGCACCTTTGGCTTTGGCGATTCGGGCAACGACCTGGGCATGCTCGCTGCCGTCGAGACGGCTGTCGCCATGGGCAACGCCATGTCCGAGGTCAAAGCGGTCGCCGACTACGTGACCGACGATGTCGCGCACGACGGTACCGTCACCGCCATGCGTCACTTTGGGTTGATTTAATAAATGGCCGGGTCGCCCGCAGTGGGGGCGACCCGGCCATTTGAGCTATTTTGCAATATAGAGCTTGGGATGACTGCGACTGCTCTCGATCGCCGCCGTCATGATGCCCTCGTCGTCTCCATCAACGATGATGCCGTCGAGGTCATCGATCTGCGCGGACTGATAAAAACTGGTCTTGTTGAACTTTCCCTGGTCAACCATCATGTAGCCCTGGTTTGAGTTGGTAAGGTACACATGCTTGATCATGGCCGAGAAGTCGTGCTCGACGGTAAAACCGTGGTCGGGGTGGAATCCGTCGGCACTGACAAACGCCTTGTCGGCATGTAGTTTGCTCATGCAGTCGAGCGTTAGTGCGCCCGCGAGATAGAGGTGGCCCTTGCGCACAGAGCCGCCCAGCAGCACTACCGAAGCATTGGGGAGATTGAAGCTGGCGTAGTTCGCGATTGCAAGATCGCCGGTGATAATGGTGATCTCACGCTTGTCCATGAGGGCCTTAGCGAAGTAGAAGCCTGTGGTGCCGATGTCAATTACCAGAACATCGCCATCATCAACAAGAGTTGCTGCGGTTGCGGCGATGGCCTCCTTGGCTTCGACTTGGACATTGATGCGCTCCTCGGGATACGAGATTGCGTTGGAGCGAGAAAGCGATACCGCTCCGCCGCGTACGCGACGCAGCTTGCCTTCGGATTCCAACGAGATGAGGTCGTGTCGTGCGGTGACTTCCGAAACCGAAAAACGGCGAACGATGTCGGATACCGAGATATTTGGCTTTTCGGCCAGCCAATTCATGATAAATCGCTGACGCTCGGCCGGTGAAAGGTCTGAAGTAGATGCCATATGCCGCTCCTTTTGAACAAAAGGGAAAAAAATGCGCCTTTCGTAATCGAAATATAACGTATCGATATGAAAAGAACAAGGCAAATTCGAATGAACCAAAAGAACGGAATGGCATGTCACAAATGCATGCGTAGCAGATAGTTCGCACGTAGACGGGTTATAAAGAGTCTCATTCTGAAGGTGCCGCCCAAAAGAAGTACGTTCACACCCGATATTCGACCGTTCACGGAAAGTTGACAATTGAGCTTTCGATAGCTTTTGAAATGGTTTATAAAAGAAAACCGAAAAGCTTTTGAAACAAAGATGAAGGCTTTCGATAGCAATAGTGCTAGATGAGAAAGGACCGAACATGGCGATTAAGGTGTTTGCCGACGGCGCTAACCTCGAAGGCATGCTTGACATGCATGACAATGGCAACGTTCAGGGCTTCACGACCAATCCTTCCCTTATGAAGGCCGGCGGCGTGACCGACTACCGCGCTTTTGCCAAGACGGTTCTTGAGCACATTACCGATGTGTCGGTCTCTTTTGAGGTATTCGCCGACGACGAGGCGGGTATGGAAGCCGAGGCTCGCGAGATCGCAACCTGGGCTGACAACGTCTACGTTAAGATCCCGGCGCTCAACACCAAGGGCGAGTCCACTGCCGCGCTGGTCAAGCGCCTTTCTGCCGACGGCATCAAGGTGAATGTCACCACTATCTTCACGCCCGAGCAGGTCGACGAGTTTGTCGATGCCGTCTCTGCCGAGACCCCCTCTATTCTGTCCATCTTTGCCGGTCGCATTGCCGATACCGGCGTCGATCCGCTGCCCCTCATGGCGGAGTCCGTAAAGAAAGCTGCCGTTAAGCCTGCTGCCGAGGTTCTCTGGGCGTCTACGCGCGAGGTCCTCAATATCTTCCAGGCGGAGTCCGTTGGATGCCAGATCATTACGGTCCCCAATGCCCTTCTTGCCAAGCGCAAGAATTTCGGGAAAGATTTGCTTGAGTACTCGCTTGATACGGTCAAGGGCTTTGCCCGCGACATTCAGGCGCTTGGTTTTCATATCCTGCCCGAGGAGTAGGGGACGAGCATGCTGACCGATCTTCTTAAGCCCGAGCTTGTTGCCTGCCACGTCGAGGCCTCCGACTGGGAGGAAGCGATCAGGGCATGCGGTAAGTTGCTCGTAGGCGCTGGCAAATGCGACCAGAGCTATGTCGACGCCATGATTTCATCGGTTCACAAATTCGGCCCCTATATGGTCTTGGAAGAGGGCATCGCCATGCCCCACGCTCAGGCAGATGGCAATGTGAGTGAAGCGGGGATCTGTATCGTCACGCTTGACCCTGCCATTGCGTTTGGACACGAGGATTTCGATCCGGTTCACGTGCTCGTGGGTATTTGCGCACCCGACCCCAAGGCTCATCTTGGCTGCTTGGCGGAGCTTTCGCAGATGTTCGAGGACGAGGACTGCGTTGCCAAGCTCAGCGCATGCGATACGCCCGAGCAGGTTTTGGAGACCATGCGTTCATTCTTTTAGGCCTTAATGGCACGGCGATGCGTCGCCGCTTTTGGATAGACGGAAAACCGTCACGTGTAGGAGAGGAAGGTTGCCATGCATATCATCACCGTATGCGGAAACGGCATCGGGTCCAGCCTGATGCTCGCTGGCAAAGTCGAGGAGCTTTGCGAGGAGGAGGGCATCAAGGCCGACGTTGAGTCTATGGACCTGAACGGTGCTTCTTCCGCAAATCCGGATCTGTTCATCACCGTTAAGGAACTCGCCCCCGAGCTCCACGGCAACGTTGTGATCGTTCGCAGCTATGTGAACAAGAAGAAGATCCGCGAAGACGCCCTCGAGGCAATCAAGGCGGCCGCCGCTAACGCCTAAAGCGGCACAAAAAAGGGCGGTTCCCTGTGGAAGAGGGAAACGCGCCCACGTTAGAGAGAAAGGAAGCGCAGATGCAAGCCATCCTTCCCATACTTGAGTTTATCCAATCGATTCTGACCAAGCCAGCGTGGATTATGGGTCTATTTGCCTTTGTGGGCCTTGTCGCGCTTAAGCGTCCTGCCCACAAGGTGATGACGGGCACCCTGAAGCCCATTCTTGGTTACATCATGCTGTCCGCCGGCGCCGCTGTTGTTCAGGAGAACCTTGCTCCGCTGGGTACCTTCATCGAGACCGGTTTCCACATCACCGGCGTCGTGCCCAACAACGAGGTCGTCGTTTCGATGGCTCAGAGCGTCCTCGGCGTTCAGACCATGATGATCCTGATTCTCGGCTATGTCGTGAACATTATCATTGCCCGCTTTACCAAGTTTAAGTACATCTTCCTGACGGGCCATCACAGCATGTTTATGGCCTGCCTGCTGTCTGCCGTTCTGCAGGCATCTGGCTTCCAGGATGTCCAGCTTGTCATCGTGGGTGGCATGTTCCTGGGCCTCGTGAGCGCTATGCTTCCCGCCGTTGGTCAGCGTTTCACCGAGAAGGTTACCGATGGCGATGAAATCGCCATGGGCCACTTCGGTTCACTCGCCTATTACATCTCCGCTGCAGTCGGTACGCTTTTTGCTAAGGACGCCGAGGAAAACAGCACCGAGAAGATCGAGGTTCCCGAGAAGTTCGCCTTCCTGCGCGACACTACCATCTCCACGGCTCTTACCATGGCCTTCTTCTACCTGGTTACCGCTTTCGCCGCTTACATCGCAGATCCTGCGGTCGTTACCAAGACCGCTGGCGGCGACAACGTGATTGTCTATGCCCTGACCTGCGCTCTGTCTTTCGCCGTTGGTGTCACCATCGTCTATAACGGCGTTCGTATGATCCTTGCCGACCTGGTCCCGGCTTTCCAGGGCATCTCCAACAAGCTGATCCCCGGTGCCATCCCCGCCGTCGACTGCGCTGTCTTCTTCCCCTATGCTCCCACCGCCGTCATCCTCGGCTTTGTCGCATCCTTCATCGGTGGCGTGGTCGGTATGTTCATCGTGGGCGCTACCCTGGGCATCTTCATCATCCCGGGCATGGTTCCCCACTTCTTCTGCGGTGCTACCGCAGGCATCTACGGCAATGCTACTGGCGGTCGCAAGGGCGCAGCTCTTGGCGCTTTCGTCAACGGCCTGCTCATTACCTTCGCCCCGGCCCTGCTCCTGCCCGTTCTTGACGTCTTTGGCTTCAAGAACACTACGTTCGGCGACTTCGATTTCTCCGTCATTGGTATTACGCTTGGCCGCGCTGCCGAGGCCTTCGGTACCACCGGTGTCTACGCGATTCTTGCTGTCCTTCTGATCGTCGCCTTCGTCCCCAACTTCATCCACACCAAGGGTGCTGTGATCAATCACGTTGAGGAAGAGTAATCCAAGCATACGTTAAGCCCTAATCGGGCGGAGCTCCGATAACCGGCTCCTACACGGAAGCGGTGACGTCTCAAATGAGGCGTCACCGCTTTTTGTTTTGGAGTGGTTGTGAAAACGCACCGGTGAAGTGCTGTCTCTGCGCCGCGAACGGAATCAACCGCGATGATCAGCAAAAACGTTTTGCCGCTGGGGTGTCGATATAAAAATGGTAAAACTGCAAAACCGTTCGCCGAGAAGATAAAACCCGCAGTTCACGCCTTGATAAACATAGGTAAAGTGTTTAGCAGTTTACCGGCCTTATGCAAGCGAAAGGAATCAGGCAGATGGCAATCAAGGTGTTCGCTGACGGTGCAAACCTCGAGGGCATGCTCGACATGTACGAGAACGGCAACGTTCAGGGTTTCACGACCAACCCGTCCCTTATGAAGAAGGGCGGCGTGACGGACTACCGCGCGTTTGCCAAGGAGGTCCTGACCCACATCACCGATGTGTCCGTCTCGTTTGAGGTCTTTGCCGATGACGTCGAGACCATGGAGGTCGAGGCTCGCGAGATCGCTACCTGGGCCGACAACGTCTACGTCAAGATTCCGTGCGTGACCACCAAGGGCGAGTCCACCGCCGAGCTGGTCCGCAAGCTTTCGGCCGATGGCATCAAGGTCAACGTCACCACCATCTTTACGCCCGAGCAGGTCGACGAGATGGTCGAGGCCGTTGACGCCGAGACGCCGTCCATCATCTCGCTCTTTGCCGGCCGTATCGCCGATACCGGCGTCGATCCCATTCCGTTTATGACGGAGTCGGTCAAGAAGGCCGCCGCCAAGCCCAACTGCGAGGTCCTGTGGGCGTCTACGCGCGAGCTCATCAACATTTACCAGGCCGAGGCCTGCGGTTGCCAGATCATCACGGTGCCCAACAGCATCCTGGCCAAGCGCAAGAACATCGGCCGTGATCCGTACGAGGTCTCGCTCGACACCGTCCGCGGCTTTGCCAAGGATATCGCCTCGCTCGGCTTCCATATCTTGCCGTGGACAAAGGTGCCCCCGCCTGCGACGTGCAAAATTGAGAGTATTCAGCAAGGTAAAGGTCTTTACCAGCTAGATAAAGCACGGAACAACCCCCGTTTTGGCTCTAATGTCGCTAAAACGGGGGCTGTTTTTTTGAGGTTATTGTCTCTGTGGGGCGTTCGGAGCGGCGGAAATTGCAGAATACTCGCGATTTTGCACGTCGCGAGAGGGGGGGACCCTTGCTTTAGGTGGTTTACTTCCCCTGCACCATGGTGAGCGAGATCTTCTTGCGGTCGCGATCGACCTTTTCCACCCACACCTTTACCGTGTCGCCGACGCGTACCACGTCGCTCGGGTGCTTGACGAAGCGGTTGGCCAGCTTGGAGATGTGTACGAGGCCGTCCTGGTGCACGCCCACGTCGACGAAGGCGCCAAAGTCCACAACGTTGCGCACCGTGCCCTTGAGCTCCATGCCGGGCTCCAGGTCATCGATGGAAAGTGCCGAGCGGCTAAAGACCACCTCGGGCGCGTCGTCGCGCGGGTCGCGGCCGGGCTTCTTGAGCTCGTTGACAATGTCAATGAGCGTGAGGGTACCGCAGTCCAGGTCGCTTGCCAGCGTCGAGATGCTGCCCAGACGGCGCTCGATGTCGGGTACGCCGCCGCGGCTGAGCTCGCTTGCTTTAACGCCGGCGCGTTCCAAGACGGCCGTTGCCACCTCGTAGCTCTCGGGGTGGACGCTCGTGGCGTCGAGCGGGTTCTTGCCGCCGCTGATGCGCAGGAAACCCGCGGCGTTGAGGTATGCCTTGGGTCCCAGCTTGGGTACCTTCTTGAGCTGGCGTCGATCGGTAAAGGCGCCGTTTTCCTCGCGGTAGGCCACGATATTCTTGGCCACGCTCGGCGTGATGCCCGACACGTAGCCCAGCAGGCTCGCGCTTGCGGTGTTGACGTCGACGCCCACGCGGTTGACGACGTCCTCCACCACATGGCCCAGGGTGCGCGAGAGCTCGGCCTGGTCAAGGTCGTGCTGGTATTGGCCCACGCCGATAGACTGGGGCGGGATCTTGACGAGCTCTGCCAGCGGGTCCTGCAGACGGCGGCCCAGGCTCATGGCACCGCGCACGGTGACGTCCAGGTCGGGATACTCCTGGCTGGCGAGCTCGGAGGCGGAGTACACCGACGCGCCGGCTTCGTTAACGATGGTATAGCGAAGGCTGGGTGCCTGCTCGGCGATGAACTCCGAGACGACTTCCTCGGTCTCGCGGCTGGCGGTGCCGTTGCCGATGACGATGGTGTTGACGCCGTCCTTCTTGACGAGGCGGGCGAGCTCGCGTTTGGTGCCGGCGACGTCGTGGCGCGGCTTGGTGGGGTAGACCACGCCGTGGTCGAGCAGCTTGCCGGTTTCGTCCATGACGGCGACCTTGCAGCCGGTGCGGTAGCCCGGATCGAGCGCGAGCACGCGGGCACCGCGCACGGGGCGCGCCGAGAGCAAGCCCTCGAGATTCTTGGCAAAGACGTTGATGGCCTCGGTCTGGGCGCGGACGGTGAGCTTGGCGCGGGCCTCGCGCTCCAGCGAGGGGGCCATCAGGCGCTTGTAACCGTCAGCGATGGCGGCATCGAAGATGGGGGCAAACACGCCCTGGCGTCGGGGCCAACGGCTGCCGAGGCGTGCCGTGGCGGCTGCGCCGTCGACGTTCACGCGCACGCGGAGCTTGCCCTCGCGCTCACCGCGGTCGATAGCCAGCACGCGGTGGTTGGGGATACGGCGCAGCGGCTCGTCATAGCTGTAGTACGGCTCGTAGGGAGTCTTTTCGGCGGGGTCGGTGGCCTCGACGACGATGTCGGCGGTGTTTTGCGTAAAGGCGCGCAGGTCGGCGACGTTCTCGGGGTCCTCGGCCACCGTCTCGGCCACGATGTCCGCCGCACCGGCGAGCGCCTTCTCGGGCGTGTCGAAGCCGGCCTCCTCGTTGACGTATGCCGCGGCGACGTCGAGTGCGCTGCCCTTGGCCGAGGCCTGCATGATGATCATGTTGGCGAGTGGCTCCAGACCTGCCTCGCGGGCCTTCTGCGCGCGAGTCATGCGCTTTTTGCGGAAGGGCCTGTAGAGGTCCTCGACACGCTGGAGCTGCGTGGCCTCGCGAATCTGCTGCTCGAGTTCGGGCGTGAGCTTGCCCTGGGCGTCGATGAGCAGAATGACGTCCTCTTTACGCTGCTCAAGATTGCGCAGGTAGGACAGGCGCTCGTCGAGCGCGCGCAGGGCAACGTCGTCCATGCCGCCCGTTGCCTCCTTGCGGTAGCGCGAGATAAAAGGGATGGTGTTGCCCTCGTCGATGAGCTTGACGGCTGCCTCGATGTTGGCGGCCTTAAGGTTGAGCTCGCGGGCGAGCTGGGCGATAAGATCCATGGGACTCCTTGCGTTTAGGGTGCGTTTGCAGCACAGAGCTACCAAGGATACCACCCGTCCCAAAAGACTGTTTTGGGGTCGCGCCACAAAAACGGCCTATCTACTACGTTTTACCCGTAGGGGCTGACCATACTTGGGTTTTCCGAAGATCGGCAAGCCGTCTACCTGCGGTTTTTATTTCGCGAAATTTGGCATGGTTGAGGGCGATCGGTTAAACGTAGTAGATAGGCGCGTTTCGTGGCGAACGAACCAAGCTGAGGCGCAAAATAGCCCTCGATCCAGAAATCATCGTCAAATTGACTACCCTGATTAAGCTCCGCCTCAAGACTGCACCAAGTCTGCGGCTCTTGGCCCATATGGTAGAGTTGACCTCATGTGGATTTCAGTACACCGCGTGCCGCTTGTGCTTTTGCCATTTTGGGGAGCGAACTTGTGAATACTTCTGTCGCCAAGAAAGCCAGCCGGGCGGTGCGCCTGCTCATGATGGTGCTCACGGCAGTTCTCATCTTCTTCTTCATCAATGTTATGCTGCTCGTCTCCGATATCCAGGGCACGGCGCGCGTGGTCAACTACGCC
>DBFBKG010000145.1:0-68089 GCA_048203815.1 Collinsella sp.
GATCGCGAGGACCCACTGCGGGCCGTTCTCGACAACGGGCAGGACCAGGAAGCCGCCGTGAGGCGCCGGATCGTGAACGTTGAAGAAGATGGTCAAGATGGAAGCGATGGAAGAACCGAGCATCATGATGGGCATGACGGGCCAGATGTTCTTGGTCATGAACGGAATGGCGCCCTCGGTGATGTGGGTGCAGCCAAGGATGAGGTTGACGATACCGGCGTCGTGATCCTCCTGGCTGAAGTACTTCTTGCCGACAACGACGGCGAAGGTGGTGATCAGCGGCGGAACGATGCAAGCGGCGGAGACGGCAGCCATGAAGTTGGTGCCGAAGTTGTAGGTGTCGGTGCCGACACCGGCGGCCAGGGCCTCGGTGAGCATAGCGGTACCGGTGACGTAAGCAGCCTTGTTGACCGGGCCGCCCATGTCAACGGCGCACATGCAGCCGATGGCAAGGCCCAGAACAATGGCGCCAGAGGCAGACAGACCCTTGAGGAAGTCCATCATGGCGGTGTTGATGGCAGCCATGGGGCCGGAGATGCCGAGCATGACCAGGCCGACGATAGCAGTCGAGAACAGCGGGTACAGGAAGATAGCCTTGAGGCCGTCCAGATTCTTGGGCAGCTTGGAGAAGACCTTCTCGAGCAGCAAGATGACATAGCCAGCGAGGAAACCGCCGACGATGCCGCCCAGGAAGCCGAAGCCCACGCCGGCGCCGCCGGCGTCGATCATGCCGGTCTCGGCGTTAACGGGCAGGCCCTGGATGGCGATCATACCGGCAACGAAACCGGGGACGAGCGCCGGGCGCTTGCCGATGGACTCGGCGATGTAGGCGGAAAGCACGGGAACCATGAGGTTCATGGCGATGCCGCCGATGATCTTGAGCATAGCGGCAAAGCTGTTGTAGTCAGACGCCGTCGAATCGAAGGACGTGATGCCCCACAGGAACGAGACGGCGGTCAGGACACCACCAGCGACGACGAAGACCAGCATGTGGCTGACGCCGTTCATGAGGTGCTTGTAGATGATGTGGCCGATGGACTCCTTCTCCTCGACCTCATCCTCGACATCGGCAGCAGCCGCAACCGAGTCGTCACCCTTGGCGGCGAGCGCGCGGTCGATCAGCTTACCGGCGGCCTCGACGGACAGGGCTTTGGAAACACCAACGGAAACCATGCGCTTGCCGGCGAAACGCTCCGCCTGGACATCCTTATCGGCCGCGACGACGACGGCCTTGGCACCAGCGATCTCGCTCTTGGTGAGTTCGTTCTCGACACCGACCTGGCCATGGGTCTCGACCTTAATAGTCAGACCTCGCTCGGCAGCTGCCTTCTCCAGCGCCTCCTTCGCCATGAAGGTGTGCGCAATGCCGGTCGGGCAACCGGTGGCGGCGATGATGTCAAACTTAGCCATGTGTCCCTCCTTTTTAAGTTTTGCGCCCGCAGGCGCTCCCCTACACGCGCGTCCTTGCGCGCTTTTCCACAACTGAAAGATACCAACCTACCGTCCGCGTGAGAAGAGACAAGGCGCAATTCTCCGGTGAAAGGTTCTTTCATAACCGTAAACGGTAAGTGAAAGTTTACCATCAACACTTGAAACGGCAAGGTGTATCTTGTAATTGAAAATCCCCCTATACTATGACATTACAAAACGAGTCCGATTTTCATGCCAACCAGGAGCCATCCATGACCGATAGTAGCAAGAGCGCACTTTCCCTCATTAGTACCCATCAGGGATACAGCGAGTCCGAGCAGCGCATTGTCGACTATATATTGGAGCACCAGTCCGAGGCGCCACGCCTCACGGCGGCTCAGCTCTCGCGCGCCGCCGCCACGTCCGAGGCGACCGTTTCGCGCTTCTGCCGCAAGCTTGGCTTTGGCAGCTTCCGCAGCTTTCAGTTTTCGTTGGCGCGCGACTTGGAGAGTCAGCGCAACGAGGGCCTGACCGACGAGGTATCGCTCGACAACATGGAGCAGAGCCTTAAGAACATCCTGGCTGCCAAGGTGAGCGAGCTTAATGCGACCATCGACGGGATCGACCACGATACGCTGGCGGCTGTTGTGCATGCCCTTAAGCATGCAGGGGTTATTGAGTTTGCAGCTGTGGGCAATACGAACGCGGTCGCGCTCGATGCGACGTTTAAGTTTTCGCAGCTGGGCCTGCGCTGCATGGCGAGCACCATTAGCGAGACATCAATCGGCTTTGCGCTCACGTTGCGCCCGGGTGACGTCATCGTGCTAATCTCAAACTCCGGCAAATCGCGCCGACTGAATCGCATGGCAAAAGCGGCTCGCAACTGCGGCGCAACCGTAGTCGTCATCAGCAGCGACAGCAAATCCCCGCTCGCGCGTCTGGCAGACTACACTTTTAATACCGTCAACCACGAGGCGCTGCTGACGACGGGTGACTTTGCGTTCTCCAAGATCAGCGCCACGATGATCATCGAGGTTATCTACAACTTCCTGCTGCCCGAGATTGAAGACGCCCGAGAGCATATCAGCTACTACGAGGAGCTCATCCAGCCCGATAAGGTCGTGGAGTAGGCGACTTGGGAAGCCGATAGACGCCACTCGCCACGAAACCGGCCCATCTACTACGTTTTAACCGTATGGCGCAACCACATACCGAAAATAGAGAAAACCGCAGGCGTTCTACCTGCGGTTTTCTTTTTGCAATTCTTGGCGTGGTAGCCGATAGCCTGTTAAACGTAGTAGATGGGGCGGTTTCGTGGCGGCCGGATCGGACATGCATGCGGCGGCTCGACCTAAGCACGCGCCTCTGCAAGCATCTGCCTAGCATGCGCAAGACTTGCCTCCGATTGGTCGCCGCTAAGCATGCGGGCAATCTCGGCAGTGCGAGCATCCCCAGCCACCTCATCAAGATGCGTCTGGGGAACGTCGCCGAGCTCTTTACTGACCACATAGTGCTTGTCGGCCATGACCGCAACCTGCGCAAGGTGCGTTACGACGATGACCTGATGCGTAGCGGCAAGATCGGCCAGCACACCAGCAAGAGCACGAGCCGTAGAGCCGCCGACACCGGCATCGACCTCGTCGAATACCAGAGTGTCGACGCCGTCCGCATTGCCGAGGACAACCTTGCTCGCCAGCATGACGCGGCTGAGCTCGCCGCCCGACGCAATGCGGCGCAGGGGACGTGGCGTCAAGCCGGCACCGCTGCGGTATAGCAGCTCGTAGCTCGAAGGACCAACCGGCGTCCACTCAGCACGGGGAAGATCGCGCGACTCCCAGACGAGCTCGGCACTACCCATCTCCAGGCGAGCCATCTGGCGGCCGACCTCGTGACAGAAGCGCGGGGCCGCCGTATTGCGAGCGCGCTTAAGCGCCTTGGCGGCAGCAAACAGTTCGCGCTCCGCCGCGCCAAGCGCTTCACGCGCCTTTTTGATCTGTTCATCGCCATCATCGACCAGGGACAGCAGCTCTTGCGAGCGATCGCGCATGGCAAAAACATCGTCCATGGTGGGACCCCACTGACGCAACAGGCCCTTGAGGTCGGAATACCGCTCACGCATGCGTGCGAGCTCGCGCGGGTCGAAGGCGACGCCATCGCGATAGGCACGAAGCTCGTTCGCGCAATCCTCAAGGGAAATACAGGCATCCGAAAGCGCATCGGCAATATCGCCCAGTTTGCGATCGACGGTAGCCATGCGGGAAAGTTCTGCCACGGCGCTGTTCACGGCATCGAGCGCTCCCCCTTCAGAGGCAAGCGATGCATGGGCATCGTTAGCTGTGGCAACCAGCACCTCGGCATGTTCGGAGCGCGGCAGCAGTTTCTCGAGTTCCTCATACTCGCCCGGTTTGGGGTCGACCTCGCCGATGCGCTCGAGCGCAAAGCGCGCTTCCTCGACGCGGCTCCCCTGCGCACGCGAGGTCTCTTCGACACGTCGAACCTCCTTAGCGGCAGCGCGCGAAGCCTTAAAGCAGGCGCGGTAGTGCTCGAGCGCCTCGAGTGCAGGGCGCCCTGCCCAGGCATCGACCATCGCAACATGATGCGCCGGATCGAGCAAGCGCTGGTGCTCGTGTTGGCCGCACAGATCCATCATCACGCCAACGCGCTCCGAAAGCTCGCGCACACTGGCGATGCGGCCGTCAATCTTCACGCGGCTGCGGCCCTCGGCAGAAAGACTGCGCTGCACGGTGAAGCCCTCCGTGTCGTGCGGGCCGTCAAACAGGCGTGCCTCGACGCTCGCGAGCGCCTCGCCCTCGCGCACCGTCGACGAATCCGCGCGCTCGCCCAAAATAAGTTTGAGGGCCGAGAGCAGCGCGGTCTTGCCGGCACCGGTCTCGCCGGTCAGGACAGTCAGGCCGGCACTCGGCACCAACGTCGCCTCGCGAATGAGTGCAATGTTAGAAACCTGCAGCTCATCGATCATGACGGACTCCGTAGAATACGCGGCTCACCGAGTTATAGAAGCTCTCGGGACCGTAATCGAGAAGCAGCACATCTCCGGGACCGCGACGCACCGCCACGCTCTCAACGGTGCCATCGCAGGTAATAAACTGTCCATCGATAGCGATCGCCGGAACGCTCGGACGGTCATCAGACATAAAGATTTCGACGACATCACTCGGCGAAGTCAAGAAGGCGCGGGCCTGAATGGTGTGCGGCGCAATGGGTACGCAGACCATGCCCGTATAGTCAGGGCTCACGATGGGGCCACCGGCGCTGAGCGCGTAACCCGTAGAACCAGTCGCCGTCGAAACGACCACGCCGTCGCCACGCAGACGGTCGATATGGTGGCCCGACACCGTGATGTCGAACTCGACCATATCGGACAGCGGACCGCGGGTAAGCGCCATGTCGTTGAGGGCGAAGGTGCGCACGACATCCTTCGTACCGTCTTCGCGCACGGATACGATATCCGCGGCGATGGTGGCGCGACGGCTCACGTGCAGCTCACCGGACAGGGCGTCGCTCACGACCTGCAGAATGTCGCGCTCCTCGGGGCTCGCAGCAGTTAAAAAGCCCAGGTGACCATAGGAAAGACCGAGGATAGGAATCTCGCGATGGTTGAGGATGCGGGCAGCGCGCAGCAACGTACCGTCGCCGCCGAGCGTAATGACCAGATCGGAGCCGTCAATATCAGGCGTGCTTTGAATCTTCGATCGCTGGTCGGCAGCCCATGCGACCTCATAGCCCTGGCGCGTCAGCCAAAGCTCGAGCATCAGGCCGCTCTCGACCGCCTCTTGCTTGTAGTAATTGGGAACCAGAAAGACCTTCATAGCGTTGCAGCTTTCTCGCTCAAAACCGATACCTGGGATTGCAGCACGTCTTGCGAGCGGTCGCCAGATTCAAATCTCGTGCCGTACAGGAAAAACTCAACGTTGCCCTTGGCACCATGAATGGGCGACACGCACACATCGACCGGGAACAGCCCCTTGGCAGCAAAGAGCTCAACCGCCGCCACGAGCGTATCGCGGCGCACGGCGGGATCGGTCACAATGCCGCCCTCGCCCACCAGCGCCGCCGGAGCTTCAAACTGCGGCTTTACGAGCGTGCAGAATGCACCCGTAGGCGCCAGGCACGCCAGTACCGCATCGATAATGTTCGCGATGCTGGTAAACGAGACATCACACACAGCCAGGTCGATGGCGCCGGCATAGCCAAGCTCAGGCAGCTGCGTCACGTTTGTGCGCTCATGCAGCGTCACGCGATCGTCCTGACGCAACGACCAATCGAACTGGGCGCGACCCACGTCCACAGAGACAACAGTCGCAGCTCCGCGCTTGAGCAGGCAATCGGTAAAACCGCCGGTAGAGCAGCCCACATCCAAACAGGCAAGGCCCGTCGGATTGATGCCAAACGCATCAAGCGCGCCTTCGAGCTTAAGACCGCCGCGGCCAACATAGGGAATACGCCCCTTCACGTGCAGCGGCAGCCCCGGCATCACCTTAAGACCCGGCGAAGTCAAACGCTCACCGCCACTCGAAACCAAGCCGGCCATAAGAGTGCGAAGGGCATCCGCGCGATCGGCGCAGATGCCCTGTGAAATCAGTTCGTCATCGAGACGCACGCGTTTCATGAATGCCATCAACCATTCGTATCCGGAGATGCAGCCTGTCTATCTTGGGACTCGTTTGCCGCATCCTCATCGTATTCCTGCTCGAGCTTGTCGGCCTCACGCGGCGTCAGCTCAAACTTGTCGACCATATCGACCGCACGGGAGCCCAGCTCAATCGCCTCGTCAAACAAATCGAGCGAACGCTCCAAGGACGTATCCTTGGAGCGAACGGTGGCGATAATCTGGTCCAGGCGATCCGAGATCTCATCGAAGTTGCGGACGGAACCCTCTGGCATGGCTACTCCTCGATGGAGTCGGCCTCGACGGCCTCAGCAGCGTCCGCATCCTCAGCAAGTACACCGACGGCAGCCTGAGCGGCAGCGACCTTGGCGGCCGCCTCGGCAGCCTGTGCCTCCTCGCGAGCGCGATCCTCGGCCAGCAGCTCTTGGTACAGGTCCTCGCCCGGCAGCTCCTCGCTGCGAGCGATCTTGCCCAACACGCCGTTGACAAACGATGCGGACTGGTCGGTACCATAAGCCTTAGCAATCTCGACAGCCTCGTTGATGACGATGGCGTCCGAGACCTCCTCGTCGGTGAGGAAACGCATCTCGTAAACGGCGATACGCAGCAGGTTGCGGTCGGCGCCGGGCATGCGCATAAGATCCCAGTTCTTGGCAACGGCGCGCAGGGCACAGTCGATGCGGTCGATATGCTCGTAGGCACCTCGGCACAGCTCCAGAGCATAGGGATCGAGGGGACCCTTCGAGATCAGGAAATCACCCTCGAGGACGCGCTCGAGCGGGCTGTCCGTGGCCTCGGCCTGGAACAGCAGCTGCAGCGCCTGACTGCGGGCAAGCGTACGCCCGCGATAAACCTTAAGGCTCAAAGGTTACTCCTTGGGGAAAACGAGGCCGTCGATGCAAACGTCAACGCGCTCGACCTCAACGCCAACCTGGGCATCGATGGCGGCGACCACGGCAGCGCGAACGGCCTCGGCGAGTTTCTTGAACGGATAGCCAAAGAACACCACGACGCGCACGGTGAGTGCGAGCTTGTCGCCGACGACCTCGGCCTCGACCGCCGGCTCAGAAGCCGGGGCCTTGGACGAGAGCATCATGGAGACAAGGTTGGTGGCAAGGTCCTTGACGCCAACGGAGGCGATGCCCTCGACATCGGACACGGCGCGCGAGACGATGGCGGTCAGAACATCGGGCGAAATCCCGATGCCGTCAATCTTGATTTCCTGGGGCATGAGTCCTCCTAGAAGAGTTGGTTGCTAGACGCGGGAGACGAACTTGCCGTCGCGGGTGTCAACCTTGATGACCTCGCCCTCGTTGAGGTACATGGGGACCTGGATGACAGCGCCGGTGTCGATCGTGGCCGGCTTGGTGGAACCCTGGACGGTGTCGCCCTTAAAGCCCGGGTCGGTCTGGACGATGGTGGTCTCGATGAACATCGGCGGGGTCACGCCCATGAGCTCATCGTCGGCGAAGAGCAGCTGGCAGATGTCGTTCTCGCGCAGCCACTTGGAGTTCTCGCCCACCATATCCTCGGGAACGGGAACCTGCTCATAGGACTCGTTGTCCATGAAGATGTAGTCGGTGCCATCGTTGTAGAGGTACTGGAACTCACGGGTGGTGAGCATGACGCTCTCGAACTTGGTGCCGGCGTTGCAGGTGTTCTCGACGACGCGGCCGCTCTTGATGTCGCGGGTCTTGTAGCGCACAAACGCGCCGCCCTTGCCCGGCTTGACATGCTGGAACTCGACGATGGTGTAGACCTTGTCCTTGATGCGGAGACCGAGGCCGTTCTTGAAGTCGGCGGTAGAGATAGTAGGCATAGCGACCTTTCTTGTTATGGGCAGAACGCACAAGCGTCCAAATTACATACGAGCGAAATTATACACTTGCAGACGGCGGCTGCGGCGAGCGCATAAAAAGAGAACGCGGGGCGCCCGAATCATTTCGGACGCCCCGCCCCAAACTATCTACTGAAGTAAACTAGCAGTCGATAACGTGCAGGTCGTGCGGGGTCTTGGTGAAGGGCTCATAGCCGTTCTCGGTGACCACGCCGTAGTCCTCCAGGCGCACGCCGCCCACGCCGGGCAGGTAGACGCCGGGCTCCATGGTGATAACCGAGCCGACCTCGATGATATTCTTGCTGCGGTTAAAGTTGGGCAGCTCATGGATGTCGATGCCCACGCCGTGACCCAAGCCATGGTTATAGTAATCGCCATAGCCGGCATCGCCGATGATCTTCTTGGAGAGCTTGAAGATGTCGTTGCCCTCAACGCCCGGATGGATGGCGGCGACGCACTCCTCGTGCGTACGGCGCACGAGTGCGTACAGGTCGAGCTGCTCCTGGGTGGGCTCGCCCATCACGACAGTGCGCGTCATGTCGGAGCGGTAATCGCAATAGCCCGCGCCGTAATCCATAAGAACGAAATCGCCCTTCTCGATCACGCGGTCGCTCGGCACGGCATGCGGGTTGGCGGTGTTGGGGCCGCTCGCGACGATGGAACCGAAGGCCAGGCTGTCGGCACCGTTGGCGAACATAAAGTTCTCGAGCTCGTTGCGTACCTGCTTCTCGGTCATACCGGGCTTAATAAAGCCGAGCATGTGCTGGAAGGCGGCATCGGTGATCGACTGCGCATGGCGCATGAGCTCAATCTCCTCGGCGTCCTTGATGGCGCGCATCTTGCGGATATCGTCGTGCATCAGCGGCAGCATACAGGCGACGGAACGGTCCTCCAGGCCGCGCTGAATACCCTGGTAGAAATTAATCTGCATATCGTCCTCGACAGCGCAGACGCGGCATTTGTTGGCCGCGATCTTGCCGGCGACCCAACCGGGGATGGTGCCCTCATCCATGTCGTAGACCCAGGGGCTGCCGGCGGGCGTGTTCTCCTCAAAGCTGTTGAGGTAGCGCGAGTCGGTGTGGAACAGGCACTGGTCGGCCGTAATAAACGCAGCGTGCGGGAACTCGAAGGTGTAGTCGAAGACGCCCTTCACGCCCGTAAGCCAACGAAGGTTGGCCTCGTCGCGCACCACGATGGCGTCGTAGCCACGCTCGACCATCAGGGCACGGACACGCTCGATACGACCGGCAGGACCGGCAGCAAACTCAGACATGCAGATTCCTTTCTTGTTGTCTCAATATAGACGGGACGGGTCTCAACCGAACGACGGAATCGCATGCGATCCGCAACCGATTGAAAACCCGCCCCTCAACATGATACGAAAGACGATGGAAGTCAATAAATCTTAGAGAAGTTCTTTACGAGAAGCCAAGTAGGCGTGAGCATGGCGCTCAAGAACCTCGTCCTCGACGCTCGTTAGGCGAATGGCGCCGAGCGCCGCGGGCAGCGGCAGCATGCTGCGGTTCGAGCGGACAAACTGCTGTCTGCGGAACTCCTCGATATATGCGGCAGGCTCCAAGTCGAAGGCAAGCTCCTCGATGCCAAAGTCCTCCAGGCAGTCATCGAGATCAAACACATAGTCGATATCGAAGTCGCAGGCATCGTGTGCTAGGCGCGCCTCAAAGCGCATGCCCTCGGACAACAGCTGGTAGGCAGGGACCTGCGAAGCGGCATCGCCCAAGCAAGCGCGCAGGGTGCGCTCCCCCGTCTTGCCAAAATCGAGCGCATGGCGAGCGCTCGGGTTCGTGGCCGTCAGCACGTCCTTGCGGGCAGTCTGAGACCATTGAACGGCATTGACGAGTGCGACCTCCTCGCCCGCGAGAATCTCGGGGACGGTCTCAGTAAACTGATTCCAGCGGGACTTGCTGCTCGAAAGCATGGTGCCAACAAGTACCGCATAGCCGAACTTGAGGTCCTCGGGTTCCGCCTCGCGAACAAGGTCGAGATCACACACAACCAAGCCCGGTTCGGGACGGAACGCGATAGCGGGAAGCGCATTGGCCAACGAGGCGACGAGCGGCTTCATGGTCGTCGCGACCGTGAGCATGGCGTCGAAGGTCGTCGGCAGCAGCGCGCACTCGGTTCGGCCACACCACTGGTTGGCGCACCAGCCAACAACCGAACAGGTTGCGGCATCGCCAACAGCGACAACCAGATCGTCGCAGGTGATGCGGTTGGCAGACAGGGCGCCAAAGATAGCATCGGCGTCGGCCAGCGTGGCACCAGCAGGCGAAACCTCGAGGACGAGCAGCGACACGGCAAAACCGGCGTCGACCAGCGCATGCTCGACGACCTCACCAAAACGCTCGGATGTGGCGTCGTTCCAAACCACCATCGCGCGCTTAGGCTTGCCCACGGCCGAGGCAAACATGCGCGGCAGCTCATCGAACGCGCCCAATCCGACGCGGACATCGACACTGCGGTTTTGGAAATTGATCAGTTGACGGCGAATCATAGCAGTCCACGCTCCAAAAGCATCTCGGCACAAAGGTAGGAAACGTCCTCGAAGGACTTGTTGCGAATATCAAGGGTAATATCGGCGGCCTGGCGATACAGCGGACGACGATGCTCAAACAGGCGCGCGGCATGCTCGGGCGAACGGAAATCGGGGCGCGTGTCGGACCGACGAATCTGGCGAATCGAATCCTCGAAGTCGCCCTCGAGGTACACGCACGTACCCATTTCGTGCATCAGCTCAATATTCACCGGCGTCTCGACGATACCGCCCCCGCACGAAACCAACAGGCTGCGCTCGCTTTGGAGCGAACGGAGCGCCGAGGTCTCGAGCTCGCGAAAACGATCCTCGCCCTCGGTCTCAAAAATCTCGGTTACCGACTTGCCGCATCGACGCACAACCAAACGATCGGTATCGATAAAACGCCGCTTGAACATAGTGCCGACGTTGCGCGCAAGCGTCGATTTGCCCGCGCCCAAAAAGCCGATAAAGAAGATATGGTCGCAGCCGTGTTTGATGTGCTGAGACATGGCGAAACCTATTCCTCGCAGGGAAGGTCGCGCAGGGCCCGGCGCTCAAAGATACGGAAGATCTGCGTGTACCACAGGTCCTGGGTTGCCTGCGGCTTAACCAGGATAGTATCGACGCCGGCAAAATTGCCGCTCCACACGTCCGTGTAGAGCTGATCACCGATCAGCACCGCCTCGTCGGCCGTGGCGCCGAGGCGCTTAAGACCCGCCTTGAGGGCAAACGGCGCCGGCTTCATGGCGTGGCTAATGGCCTCGAGTCCCAGCTCGCGTGCAGAGCTCATGACCTGGTCGCGATGCCAGTTGTTGGACACCATGCACAGCTTAAAGCCTTTGGCGCGGGCGGTATCGAGCCAAGCGGAAACCGCGGCGGGAACCTGCTCGGTGTCGCGCGGCACCAGGGTGTTATCGCGATCGAGCAGAATGGCGCGTTTGCCGTCGGCCCACAGGGTATCAAGGTCGATGCGATCGACCGAGGCAACGTATCGTTTGGGGCTAAAAATCCTCATGTTAATTCCAAGACTGTTGATGCTCTTCGTAGGTTTGCGAGAAGTACTCCTCGTCCTGCGTAATGTAGAAATACAGGTCATCGGAGTCGGTCGGCTCAAGGGTAGCCTTGAGCGCCTCGAGCGACGGAGAGCAGATGGGCGTGGGCGGCAGGCCCTCATGCTTATAGGTGTTATACGGGCTATCGCTCTGCAGGTCGTCGGCGGTAACCTCGCCGCCGGTGACATACATCATGGTCGCATCGCTGTTGAGGTAACGCAGGCCATCGAGCTTGCCCGCCAGACGGTTATAGAAAACCGATGCCACATGCGCGCGCTGATCGGCGTTGAGGCCCTCGCGCTCGACAATCGAGGCAAGGTTAACGATGTCGTAATCGGACATCTCCACGCCATAGCGCTCCTTGATCTTGGCCTCGCAGCTGGCAAAGTCAAGCGACTTATACTCGGCGTTGAACTGGTCAAGCATAGCGCGAATCACATCATCGGCGCTTGGGTCCTTACCCAGCGAATACGTCTTGGGGAATAGGAAGCCCTCGAGCGAATCGTTCGCGGCGTCTTTAAGGAAAGCGTAATCATTCACATAATTGCTCGCCTTAGCCCGGTTAAGGAAGTCTTCCTTAGAAATGCTGTCGTACGCCTTGGCCACGCGGTCGGCGACCTGATCGACCGTCAGGCCCTCAGGAATCGTGAGCGCATCGGAGCCGGCGTTGGGACCTTCCATAAGCTGCTGGACGACCTTCGTGGCGTCCATAAGCGTGGTAAACGAATACTTACCCGGCTTAAGCGACATATCGGCGTTGAGCTTTTTGACCGCCGCATAATAATCCTTGGGATCTTCGACGATATGGTTCTCGGAGAGAATCGAAGCGATGGTATCACCCGAAGCACCATCGGGAATCGTGATAGTAACTTGCTGGCCAGCAGCGACTTTCGCATCCTCACCGCCAAAGAAGCCCTTGACGGCCGGCACGACAAAGAAAACGATCGCGACAAGCGCAAGCACGGCGACGACGCCACCGATAATCATAGGCACCGGGGAGCTTTTCTTTTGGGCACCACGGCGGGCGTGCGTGTTATAGCTCGAGCGCGTGGCCGGAGCAACGCCGTGCGAGCCATGAGCATGATGTGCGTAGGAGCGTGATTGCGGGGCCTGCCCCTGCGTGCGCTGGGCAGGAGCCTGCTGCTTAAAACGAGCGCCGCCAGCGGGCTGCGCGGGACGAGCGGCGAGCTGTTGAGCAGCACGCTGAGTAGGCCGAGCCGAACGCTGCGTCGGCTGCGCCGAGCGCTGGCCAGGCTGAGCAGGGCGCGGCACGGGCTGCCGTGTACGATTCTGCTGGCGCGGATCGGAAGCGCTAGGCATGCGAAACCTCCTCGTTTTTACGATCGAGCCATGTCTGCAAGAACAGGCTGGCGGCGATCATGTCAATCTTGCCCCTCATCTGCTTTTCGTTGAGTCCCTGCTCGCGCAGGATTCGCTTGGCCTCCTGCGAGGACAGACGCTCGTCCTCAAACTCCAGCGGAAGGTCGAGCTCGTCGGCAATCTTTTGGGCCACGGCGGCGACGCGCTCGGCCTGGGGGCCGGGTTCACCGGCCATGGTCAAAGGACGTCCGCTTACCAGGATATCGGGCTCATAGTCCTCGACCAGGTAGCGAAACGTCTTTGCCATACCGGTGACCTCGGCAGCCGGAAGCACCTTGACAGGCATTGCCATCTTGCCATCACGACTCGAGACGGCAATGCCAATCCTGGTCTCCCCTATGTCCAGTGCGAGCGCGACCACAGCGACTACTTAGGTTCTTAGGCGCCGAGCGCGGTCTTGGCGGCCGCGAGGGCATCGGCGATACCGGCGGCGTTCTTGCCACCGGCCTGGGCCATGTTGGGACGACCGCCACCGCGACCGTCGACCAGGCCCGCAATCTGCTTGATCACGTTACCGGCGTGGAAACCGGCCTTCACGGCGTCATCGGAGCCGGCAGCGAGCAGAGCCGGGGTGCCCTTCTCGGTCACGCTGGCAACGACGCAGGCGACGGGGCCGGCGACCTTCTGGTGCACGGTATCCCAAACGTTGCGCAGGTCGGCAGCCTCAAGGCCCTGGAGCTCAGCGACGACGAGCTTGTAGCCGTTCAGCTCGACAGCGCCGTCGATGGCGCTGGAGATCGCATCGGAGGAGCCACCGGTGAGCGCCTTCTTGAGCTTGCCGGAAGTCTCGCGCAGCTCGGCCTGCAGGTTCTCCACGCGGGCGGGAACCTCGTCGACACGGCACTTGAGCGCAGCGGCGGCGGCGTCGACGAGCGCCAGACGGTCGGCCATGTAGTCGAGAGCGCCCTTGGAGGTCACGGCCTCGATACGGCGGACATTCGAGCCCGTGGAGGACTCGGAGATGATCTTGAACAGACCGATCTCGGCGGTGTTGGCGGCATGCGTGCCACCGCAGAGCTCGCGGGAGAACGGCTGGTCCTCGGCGCCTACGGAGACGACGCGGACGACGTCGCCGTACTTCTCGCCAAAGAGGGCGACAGCACCGGCGGCCTTGGCCTCGTCGATGCCCATGACGCGGGTCACGACCGGCTTGGAAGCGAAGATCTGCTGGTTGACCAGGTCCTCGACAGCCTTGAGCTGCTCGGAGGACAGGGCCTCGAAGTGCGTAAAGTCAAAGCGAAGGTGCTCGGGCGTCACCAGCGAGCCGGCCTGGGAGACGTGCTCGCCCAGGACCTGCTTAAGGGCGGCGTCGAGCAGGTGCGTGGCGGTGTGGTTGCGGCGCAGGAAGCCACGGCGCTCGGCGTCGAGCGCGGCGGTAACAGCGGCACCGACAGTCAGCGTGCCATCGGCAACGTGCGCGACGTGGGCATACAGGCCGTTGTGGTTCTTGGTGTCGGCAACGGTCAGAACAACGCCCTCGGCGGAAAGCTCGCCGGCATCACCCTGCTGACCACCCATCTCGGCATAGAACGGGGTGCGGTCGAGCACAACCTCGACGTCCTCGCCGGCGGCAGCGGACTCGACGGACTCGCCGTTGCGCACGATGGCGACAACCTTGGCGCCCTCGATCACATCGTTGTCATAGCCGTCGAACTCGGTCGCGGAGACCTTGTCGGAAAGCTCGACCCACACGTCGTTGAAGCTGCCCCAGGCGTCGCCCTTGGCATTGGCGCGGGCGCGGGCCTTCTGGTCCTCCATGCAGGCAGTGAAGCCGTCCATATCGACGTCGTGACCAGCGGTGCCGGCGATCTCGACGGTCAGATCGATGGGGAAACCAAAGGTGTCGTGCAGCTTAAAGGCGACATCGCCCGGAAGCACGGCGCCCTCGGAAAGCGCTGCCAGAGCCTCGTCCAGATAGACGCGGCCGTTGTCGAGCGTCGTGGAGAAGCGCTCCTCCTCGGAGGCGACGATACCCTTGACGAGGGCGACGTTCTTGAGCAGCTCGGGATAAGCCTCTCCCATCTGAGCATTGACCTCGTCGATGAACTTGGTCAGGAAGGCACCCTCGATGCCCAGCAGGCGACCGTGGAACACGGCACGGCGGAGCAGACGGCGAAGGACGTACTCGCGGCCCTCGTTGCCGGGCAGGATGCCGTCCGAGATCATAAAGTCGACGGCACGGGAGTGATCGGCGATAATGCGCAGCGAGCGGCTGGCACCGGAGTAATCGTCGGCGTCATAGGTCTTGCCGCTGATCTCCTCACCGAGCTTGATGAGATGCTGCATCAGATCGCCGTCGTAGTTAGCGGTCTTGTGCTGCATGATAGCGGCCATGCGCTCCAGACCCATGCCCGTATCGAGGTTGCGGTGCGGCAGCTCCGGCATGGAGCCGTCCTCCTGGCGGTCGTACTGGGTAAACACGAGGTTCCAGAACTCAAGGAAGCGGTCGCAGTCGCAGCCGGGCTTGCAGTCGGGGCTGCCGCAACCGACCTCCTCGCCCATGTCAAAGTATATCTCGGAGCACGGACCGCAGGGGCCGGTGGGGCCAGCGGCCCAGAAGTTGTCGTCCTCGCCCAGACGCGAGATGTGGTCCTCGGCAACGCCCAGGGAGCGCCACACGTCATGGGTCTCGTCGTCCTCGGTAAAGACAGTGAAGTACAGGCGGTCGAGCGGCAGCTTGAACTCCTTGGTGATGAGCTCAAAGGCCCAAGCGCAGGCCTGCTGCTTGGAGACGCCGCCAAAGGAGAAGTCGCCGAGCATCTCAAAGAAGGACAGGTGACGGCCGTCCTCGCCGATGCAGTCGATGTCGTTGGTGCGGACGCACTTCTGGCAGGAGATCGCGCCGATCTCCTTCATGGTCTTCTTGCCCTGGTAGTACTCCTTAAACTGGTTCATGCCGGCGTTGGCAAGCAGCAGCGAAGGGTCGTCGGGGACGAGGGACGAAGAAGGATAGAGCTTAAGACCGCGCTCCTCAAAGAAGTTGAGGAACTTGGAGCGAATCTCGGCCGTAGTCATTGACGGGTAGTCAGCACTCATAGAGGGAATCTCCTCGGTTTCACATCGAAACAGTTCAAACGTAACGATATTACCATCCCGCCGCGCCTGTGCAAAAAAGAGGGTCGCCAAACAGCGACCCTCCAGCGAAAGTGCACGTTATTTAGTACTGCGCGATCCTTTGAAAAAGGACTGCTGTATAATTGCATATAAGATTCACCCGGAAGGAGCGATCGATGAAAAGCAAACGATTTGTCCTGAATGCACTTCTGGTTGTAGCACTTTTAGCACTTTTAGCGCTCTTAGCCTTCTCATGCTGGTACGCAAACCAACCATCATTTGGATACGTATTGTATACAGTAATGTCCGGCGATAAGGCTTATTACACTCTACGCGCAATTGACGTTCTCTTTTTCTATGTAGCCGGCCCCTTATCAATCGCTTTGGTCGCGTTTCTTGTCATTTACAACTTCAAGAAACGTTAATAGAACCTATTTAGAATCCGAATCGTCCATGGAGCCGTCGATGCCGGTATTGGTATCGTCGTCCGAGTTGGAGTCATCGTCCTTGGCAAAGGGGTTCTTGAAGAAGCCCGTGGCATCGGGTTGCAAACCCGAGAGCTTGATCCAGGGATTATCGAGCTCGGGCTTGGGCATGGCCTTGGCCTCGGGCGCAGTCTCGTTGCCGATGAGCTCGGACTCGTAGATGAAAGTGTCGTCGCCGAGCGCGTCGTAGGCGGCGACCGGATTGCCATCGGCATCGCGGTACGGTGTGCCCTTAAACACGGCGCCGTCATAGGCCACAAGCTGGCGGCCGGTCTCATTCTCAAAATAGTACACGAAGATACCCTTGAGGGCCGCACACAGCGGGATGGCAATAATCATGCCGATGGGACCCATGAGTGCCGAGCCAATAACGAGCGCCGTGAGGCTCATGATGGGATGCACCTGCACCGAGCTCTGCATGACCTTAGGCGAAATCACGTTATCGGTGACGTTTTGGGCCACCATCGTCACGATGAGCGTCCATAACGCCAACATGGGACTGAACATGAAACCGAGCACCGTGGCGATTGCTGCGCTCACCCAAGGACCGACGACCGGAACCAAATGCATGATGCCAGTGAAGATAGCCATGAGCGCCGCATACGGATGGCCGATGATCAGGAAGCCGATAAAGGCGAGGAAACCACCGCAGATGGACGTCACGACCATACCGCGCATGTAGCCGCCGACAGAGCGAGAAAGGATGGCGACCATAAAGCGGTACGAGGTCTCCTTCTCCTGACCGATGATGGTGCAAATCTCGTGGTGCATGCGAGGGTAGTCGCAGGCCATCCAGTAGGCAAGCACCAGACCAAGGAAGATCACGAACAACTGCGAGGCCGTATTGGTGATGAGCGGGAACACACCGCGGCCAAGCTCGGCAGCGATCTGAGACACATACTTCGATGCCACGGTAACCAGCGACGAAAGATTATCGTCCAAATACTCCTTGAGCGGCGTGTTATTGAGCGTCTTGGCATGCGAGATCATCTCATTGAGATCGCCACCCGCAACACGAAGCTGCTCGGGCAGGCGGCTCAGGACTTCCATGATCTGACCAAAGAGAATCGGCGACAAGATGCAAACGACACCGACGAGCACGGCAACAACAACAATAAGCGCGATAAGCGAACCGACGCCGCGATTCACACCATGGTGCTCGAGCCAGTTGGTGATCGGGGACATCACAAAAGCAATGATGGAGCCGACGGCAAGAAACTCGATAACCGGTGCCAGGATGCCCATAAGGTTAAAGATGACAGCAGCAATAACAATGCAGCCGACAACAGCCCAAATGCGCAGCGTCAGAATGCGGGTGTCGCGCAGCACGCGATCGGTTTGTTGGGGGTGCTCACTCATGAACGAATCATCACTCCGTCGGGGTCGATCTTGTCCTGAATCTTCTTAAGCGTGCGGCGCAGCAGACGCGAAACCTGCACCTGAGAAATACCCAGCTTCTTGGCGATCTCGATCTGGGTCATGCCCTTCACAAAGCGCAGCTCGATCACCTCGCGCTCGCGCGGCGAGAAATCACGGATGGCTTCCTCGATCACTAGGCGGTCATCGGTAAAGTCGAGCTCGTTGTCGTCGTCGGCGTAACGGTCGAGAATCGAGGGGGCATCGTCGGAATCGGACGCACCAGGAGCCTCAATGGGCACCGAGGTATAGGCCGAAGACGATTCCATGGCCTCCAGCACCTCATCGACAGTCACATCTAGATACTCAGCGATCTCCTCAACCTTGGGCGAACGCTGAAGCTCGTTGGTAAGTTTGTCAGTAGCCTGGTTGACCTTGGCCGAGAGCTCCTGCAGACGACGCGGTACGCGCACACTCCAGCCCTTGTCGCGAAAATGGCGTTTGATCTCGCCCAGGATAGTGGGTGTCGCAAACGTCGTGAACTCGAGTCCGCGCTCGGGATCAAAACGGTCGATAGCCTTGAGCAAGCCCAGATAGCCGACCTGCATGAGGTCGTCGAGCGGCTCGCCGCGATTCTTAAATTTGTTGGCAAGAAACCTTACCAGGTTCATATGGGACATGACGAGCTGCTCACGGGCGTCCGGATCACCGGTCTCCTTGTAACGACGAAACAGCTCGCGGGTTTTCTCCTTGTCCCAAGCGGTCTTGCCGCTCCGGGAACGTTCGGTCATATTAGATATCCGCCTTGAGGTCGAGGGAAAGCGTCAGGGGCGCCGTAGTCTTTTCGTAGGAGTCGCACACGCTCGCGAGGATGAGCTCGGCATACACCGCAGCCTGGTCGTCTTCATCGACCGTAGCCTGGTCGCCAAAGGTAATAGTCATGCCAACGTGGGTCTCATCGACATCGAATTTGATGGTGATGTCATCGCAGTCGACCGCGGTGCAACCAAAGATGAAAGCCTCCTCAGCAGCCATGCGGATGTCCTCGATGCGATCGACAGACATAGAGCACAGGGCACCAACGTTGGCTGCCGTCATGCGCACAAGGCGAGCGAGACGCGGGTCACCGGCAACGGTCAGCGTGATAGGGCAGGTTGCTTCGCTACTCATCGCAGGACTCCTCAGAGGTCTCGGCGGGCGTATAGGTGTAATACTGAGCCGGCTTGGATACAGACTTCTGACCATCATCGTCGCCCGCGGCGGCCTCGTCCTCGCCAATTAGGACGCGCTCGGTAGGCTGATCGGCCTCCGCAGCGGCAGCGGCGAGCTTGCGATCTGCGTCGGCTGCAGGAGCCTTCACGTCGGCTGCAGGAGCCTTCACCTTATTGAAGAGCTTCTGCACAGCACCGGCGGCAGAGTCGGTCACGCTCGACACAGCATTGCTGGCCTCGGCCATGCTGCCCGTAACCTCGGAAATGTCGCGAACCACGGCTTCGACCTCTACGAGATTGGAGGTAAGGGCATCGACCGCGGTCTTGCTCGACTTAAGCAGCGGCTCCATCTGGGCAAGCGCCGGCGTAAGCTCATCGACAGCGCCATCGAGCTTTGCCACCACAGGCTGAGCCTCGGCGATGGTGTTGTTGAGGTCGTTCACGGTCTTATCGAGCGAGTCGACAACATTGCGGGTCTTGCGCAGGGTAAGCGCGAGCTCAGCGATGGCCCACACGCCGGCAACGGCGAGCAACAGCAGGGCGATTTGAATGGGACTCATACAAGCCTCCCGGAAGAATCGAAATACAGACGCTTTTCATGGTACCCCAAAGGGGACCGAACATGCCAAGAGCAGCAACGTGGGACAAAATTATCAGCAGCTACTTCGGTGCATTCCCGCTGCGGTCGCGTTCGCTTTGCTCCACGCGCCACTCTTCCCAGCCGCGCCCGGCAGGCTGCCAGAACGCACCGCGCTCCAGCCCCTCGGGCAAATAGCGCTGATCGACCCAGCCTTCGGGATAATCGTGCGGGTATTTATACACACCGTAGTCGTCGCTGCCTGGGCGATGGCGATCGCGCAGATAACTCGGTACCTCGCGCAGTCCACTAGAATGGATATCGGCCAGTGCCGCATCAATGGACGCCTCACAGGCATTGGACTTAGGCGCCAAACAAACATAGAGCGCAGCCTGCGCGAGGTTAATACGGCACTCGGGATAGCCAATGACCTCGGCAGACTTAAACGCGGCATGTGCCACCAAAAGCGCCTGCGGATCGGCGTTGCCGACGTCCTCAGAAGCATGAATCATAATGCGACGGGCGATAAACTTAGGATCCTCCCCCGCATCGATCATTCGGGCAAGCCAATAGACGGTGGCATCTGGATCGCTGCCACGCATGGACTTGATAAACGCACTGATAACGTCGTAGTGCATGTCGCCGTTTTTGTCATACGTAAAGCCGCGACGCGGGTTGGCGATCTTCACGTCATCCAAGGTGATGGGATAGCGCTCCCCCGCCGCCGGCGCTGGCGTTCCCTCGGTATCGGGACGCGTGACGGCAATCTCGCTCGCAAGCTCGAGCGTCGTGAGCGCCGAGCGAGCGTCACCCGCTGCCAGCGTGCAGATGGTCTTGACCGCATCCTCATCGGCCGAGAACTTACCGTTCAAGCCCTGCGGTGCCTCAAGTGCACGTTCAATAAGCGTGGCGATATCCTCATCCTTCAGATGCTCAAGCTCCACGACGCGCCCGCGCGACAACAGTGCCGAGTTGACCTCAAAGTACGGGTTCTCTGTCGTAGCGCCAATCATAATGACGGTACGGTTCTCAACTGCATGCAGCAGGGCATCCTGCTGCGACTTAGAGAAGCGGTGAATCTCATCGATGAATAGAATGGTGCGGCGGTCGTACGTATTCAGGCGCGTCTTGGCCTCATCAATCACACGACGCAGGTCCTTCACGGTACCCGTGACGGCGCTGACCTCAACAAACTCGCTCTTGGTATGGTTGGCGATAATGTGGGCCAGCGTCGTCTTGCCCGTACCGGCAGGCCCGTACAGAATCACGCTCGAAAGCACGTCGTGCTCGATCGCGGCACGCAGCCATGAACCCTTACCGACGGCCTTTTGCTGGCCCACGTACTCGTCGAGCGAATTGGGGCGCATGCGCACCGCAAGCGGCGCATTCTGAAAGGAACGCTCGCGCGTCGAAGCAGAAAAAAGGTCGTCCATAGCCATCCCGTGTATCAATCAAAAACGTTTTCCACTAACAGTATACCGAATTAATACGAACTACCGTTCGTTAATATAGGTACGGTGCGGAAACTCCAGACCAGGGAACAGCTTGCACGTCAGCTCGCAGAAATAACCGTCCGTCATGCTCGCGATATAATCCACCACGGCTTGATCCTTGTCGTCCTGCCAGGCATAGGTGCGATCATAGTAGGAAAGCTGCTGCTCAATGCGCGAAATATGGTGCTTAAAGATGTAAGAGGACTCGTCGCCACTGTTAAGATCCCGCAGGCAACGGTCGTAGAGCTTTACGAACGCCTCGCGCAGCTCCGCCTCGGAATCGCCTTCGATACCGCCCTTGCTATAGATCTTCTCGTAGTTCTCGCGCTTGGCTCGGCGAATTTCCTCAAACAGGTCCTCGCTCATCTCGATGCGCGGCTTACCATAGCTGTGCTCAACGATATCGATGGAGGCATGCGTGAGGATCCAACTGTTGTAGGCACCGCCCCGGCCATCATCAAAAGCGTCGGGCGAAAGCAGGCCCGCCGCGATCGCATCCTGACGGTCACGACCGACGTAGGCAAGAATATCCGAGATGCGAACGACGCAGCCCTCGAGCGTCATGGGGCGCAGATGCTCAATTGCGCTATAGCCCGTGGCGATGCAATCCTCAACCGTCTGGTCAAACTGGTCAAAGGAGCCCATGTCCGAGAGCTCAAACACACGCTGCTCGTACTCGCCGTTATGGCATAGCACGCCGTCGAGCGTCTGGAGCGACACGTTGCGGCCATACAACGCGTCGAGCACGCGAACCGACTGCACGTTATGGAAAAAATAACGCCCCGTACGCTCATGATAGATATCGTTGAGGAAGCGCTCGCCGGCATGGCCGAAAGGCGTGTGTCCCAAGTCGTGACCCAGGCCAATCGCCTCGATCAGATCGCAATTGAGCCCCAGGGCGCGACCGATATCGCGCGCAATGCGGGAGACGAGCTGCACGTGCAAACCGCGGCGTGACAGATCGTCATTGCTACGGAAGCTAAAGACCTGCGTTTTGCCTGCATAACGGGTGTACGCCGGAAGATGAAGTATCTTTTCGGTATCGCGCATAAACGCCGGACGCATAAGCGTGCCTTTGTCGGCGGCGCGATCAATACGACGAATGACCTGATCATCGTTGCAACGATACGGGTTGACATAGCCCGAAGCACGATCGGCGGCAATGCGCTCGACAAGCTCGGGCGACAACGCCGAGGGAATACGGTCCATGCGCGCCTTAATGACGGCCGTTTCTTGATTAGATTCCATGGCATGCTCCTTAAAAAGGATGCGCAATCGGTTACAAAGTGCAGCCCACGACCTCGATTATGGCAAAAATCGGCACTAAAAACGGGAGCAATGGCAGGGAGCGCGATTTTGCGATGAGGCAAGCGACGGCAAGGGTCAGGAGCGCAACCGCAAACGCGACAACGCCGCCCAGGGGATCGAAGGTACAAAGGGCAAAGAGTGCCTTGACGTCCCCCATGCCAATGCCAGGAGCGTGGCGAACTCTACGCCAGAGCGACTCGGTAAGCACAAGGCCAAGGTAGACGATGACCGCAAGACCGGCGTGGTCAAGCGCTGTGTTCAAACCGAGGTCGAGCCAAACGCCCGCCAACGCCATCACGGCACATGCGCCGGCAAGCCCATTGGGAAACCGTCGCTCTCGGGCATCAATTGCCACGCCGGCAAAGATGCAAATCCAAAACGGGATATAGACCATCGGACTCCTCCTCGAGCTGCATCGCAAAAGCAAAAACCACCACAAAGGTGCCTGTCCCCTTTGCGGTGGTTTTGGTGGTGGTTATTTGGCGCCTTGCATGACCTCGTCAAGGGTAACGTTGACGGCGTGCTGCGTCGGCACCCAGTCGACCTTCAGGAACAGCGCGGCCACCGTGATGGGGATATAGCTGAACATAAAGATCGGGAAGGTAAACAGGTTAGTTACCAGACGCCACTTTTGCGCGCAGTGAATGTGCTTGTACTCAAAGATAGTCGTGAGCAGCGCCAGGATAAAGAACGTCTGATACATCATGGCGAAGGTCATAATGAGCGAGGCGGCACAAGCCTGCATCTCGACCTCGGTGGCCAAGAAGCCATGCGAAAGTCCGCCCACGATGAGGAAGGTCGCGTTGGCGAGCATGGAGATCAGGGACAGCAGCATGCCCGGTGCGATCGTCATAAACATGTCGTAGGCAGCAAAGCGATGATAGCGGAACGTCGATTTGACAAGATGCTTGCCGTAGGTAAAAAAGACCTGGTAGAAGCCCTTGGTCCAACGCATGCGCTGTTTCCAGGACGCCTTAAACGTCACCGGCTGCTCATCAAAGAACTCCGCCGGCGCATAGCCAATGCGAATGCCGTGAATGGCGCAGAACGTGGTGAACTGGATATCCTCGGTCAGCGTATGGAACTGCCAACCGTGCATGCCCTCGATAACGCTGGCGGAGATGAGGTAGCCCGAACCCGAGACGGCGCAGGACGTCTTGCAGATATTACGCGCGTTGTTGAGGAAGCGGGCCTCGCGCAGATACCAGGTGGCGTTAGCCGCAGAGATCCACGAGCTGCCGAAGTTCTTAGAGTTGCGGTAACTGGTGACCACATGAAAGCCCTGGTCAAAAGCATCGTTCATCTTGGATACGTAATCACGGGAAATGACGTTATCGGCATCGAAGATAAAGTAGCCTTCAAACGTATCGGGATACTCGTTAAGGATGCGGTCGAAGCCAAAGTCCATGACCCAACTCTTGCCCTTGCGGGCAAGGTCATTGCGCTCATAAACGATGGCGCCCGCCTCGCGCGCGAGCTGCGCCGTATTATCGGTGCAGGCATCGGCGACCACGAAGACCTCGATAAGCTCGGACGGATAATCCTGATCCTTGATGGAGCGAACGAGGTTAGCGATCACGGCCTCCTCGTTATGCGCTGCAATAAAGAAGGCATAACGATGCAGCTTTTTGGCCTTAGGGGGCGCGACCTCGCCACGAAGAGCGCCGATGACAAAGAAGACCACCTGGTACAGAAAGCAGACCGTGAGCAGCGTGACGACAATCTGGTTGAAAATCACGATGGGTGTGTTGGTTTGTAAAAAGGCGAGCATGCAGGCTCCCAGGAACGCGTTACGTAAACAATCATATATCTTACCGCAGGCTTACCGAGTTCAAGAAACCACCTAATACCGGCTAGGCTTCGAGCAGGCCGAGCTGCGGGACGATGTCGTCGCCAGCGGCAGTGCGGCCGAGCGAACGCGGGGCCAGATCATCCAGAACCGCCGCAAGATCCCACGGCAGCTCATCACGGCACTCAATGCGCTCCCCCGTCACGGGATGGTCGAATGCGACGCGCCAAGAATGAAGAAATTGCCTGGTCAGGCCCTGATCGGCGCGTGCATCGCACTTGCCGTAGAGTGGATCGCCCACGCAGGCGTGGTTGATATGGCGCATATGCACACGAATCTGATGCGTGCGACCCGTAAACAGGTGGCACTCGACGAGCGTATAGCCGTCGTCAAATCGCGTGGAATCGAAGCGCTCGAGGACCTTAAAGGTCGTAATGGCCTGGCGCGCGAAAGGGTCGTCCGAAACCGCCATCTTGACGCGGTCGCGCGTCGATCGGGCGATACCGGTGTTGATAGTGCCCTCGTCCATGGCGATGTGACCGTGAACGAGCGTGATATAGCGACGGTCGAGCGTGCGCGTGCGGATAAGATTTTGAAGCGCACGCTGGGTGTCGTCGTCTTTTGCCGCGAGCATAAGGCCCGAGGTATCGCGATCCAGGCGATGCACGATGCCGGGGCGGTCCTCACCCTGCACAGTACCAAGATGATCGATACCGCAGTGGTAGACCAGAGCGTTTGCAAGGGTGCCGCTCTCGTGGCCATGGGCGGGATGGCACACCAGGCCGCGCTGCTTGGAGAGCACGATGAGGTAGTCGTCCTCGTAACGGATATCGAGGGGAATGGCCTCGGGAATCACATCAGTAGGATCGTGCGGCTCGGGCAGGTCGACCGAGATGCGGTCACCGGAGCGCACGGCATACTTTTTTGACAGGCAGGTCTCGCCGTTGACGGCCACGGCGCCTCCCTCGATCAGATGCGCGCAGGCAGAGCGCGTGGGACAGCCATCGTTGGCGCCCAGATAGGCGTCAAGACGCTGACCAGCGGAATCGTCGGCAACGAGAATATGGATGTCGGCCATTAGCGCTCATTCCTTTCGCGAATCTTGCGGGCACGCTCCCCACGTTGTTTAGCCTTGCGCTTGGCGCGGGCCTCGTCACGAGCGTTAAGCTCGGCGGTCGCATCGACCTCACGGGCCGCGGGGCTCAAGAACATATAGCCAAAGAGGGCGAGCACGACGCCCAAGGTAATGCCGATATCGGCCACATTGAAGACAGGGAAGTCGATGAAGGTGGTGGCAATAAAATCGGTCACAAAGCCAAAGGCCAAACGATCGATAGCGTTGCCGATAGCACCGCCCGCAACCATCGCCATGCCCACAACCTCAAGATGGGCGAGCTGGGGTGCACGAACGAGGTACACGGCAATAGCGATAATGACTGCCAACGCCAGCACGGCAAACGCGATGCCATGCCCCTCGCCCATGCTAAAGGCGGCTCCGATATTGCGGACAAACATAAAGTCGATGACACCGGGGATGACAGTCGCATGCAAAGCTTCGCCCACGGCACGAACCGCAAGCTTGGTCAGCTGGTCAACAAGCAGCACAACGAGCGCTACCCCACCAGCAACACCCAACCGCCAACGCAAAGGCGGCGTCATATCCCCAGTACGACCCAAATCAATCCCCTACCCTCAAGAACATCGAATTACGTATAACGCAAATCAATATCTTATATTGACCAGCAACGAAATAGCCGATGATTCGTTACCGACAGCGAAAACCCGCCAGAGCGAGCAAGGTGCCTTGAAGCAAGGCGGCATAGACCTTATGGTCATGCCGCCGAAGCTGAAAGGCAGATTGCCGCTCTGGCGGGTTTGCAGCGTCGAGCCGTTACGCGGTTTGGTAAAACCGCGTAACTACAGCGCGTCAGCGCAGCGCTTGCAGATATGCGCGTGACCGTTGTACTCGCCGACGGTGGTGCGGTAGTTCCAGCAACGGTCGCAGCACTCGCCCTCGGCAGCCTCGATGGCAACGGAGAGCTCCTCGCCCTGGGTCAGCTCAACATCGGAGACGATGTAGAACTCGGCGAGGTCGACGGCCTTGTCGCCGGTCAGCAGCGCATACATCTCGGCGGGAACGACCGCCTTGACGCGGACCTGCTGGCTCTTAGTGAAGGTGCCAGCGGAGCGGGCATCCTCAAGGGCCTTGGTCACGGCGCTACGGAGCTCGAGCGAAGCCTCGAGCACGCCCTCAAACTCATTGGCCTCGTCGACCGTGATGGGCGACTTGTACCAATCGAGCAGCGCGGCGTACTTCTGATGGTCAACGCAGCCGGCAGGCGCATAGGCCATGGCCTCGTCGACCGTGTAGGACAGGATCGGCTGCAGGTCGCGCATGAGCATCGAGAAGAGCTCGGCAAGTACGGTCTGGGCGCTGCGGCGCTCGAGCGAACCGGGCTTGTCGCAGTACAGACGATCCTTCAGGGCGTCGAGGTACACGTTGGAGAGCTCGGTAACCACGAAGTCGTAAAGCGCACGGTAGGCGCGCGGGAACTCGTAGCTGGCGTAGGCATCGTCGACCTCGGCCTGGACCTGGGTCAGACGGGCAACCATGAGCTTGTCGAGCGGCAGCAGGTCGGCAAAGGCGACACCGTCGGTCTCGGGCTCAAACTGACCCTCGAGCTCGGAGAGCAGGAAGCGCAGCGTGTTGCGGAAACGACGGTAGGCATCGGACGTACGGGCAAGGATCTCATGGTCGATGGAAACGTCGGAGCTGGTATCGACGGACGCAACCCACAGACGGATGATGTCGGCGCCCATCTCGTCGCAGACCTTGTTGGGGTCGATGACGTTGCCGAGCGACTTGGACATCTTGCGGCCCTGGCCGTCGAGGGTGAAGCCCTGCGAGACGACTGCCTTGTACGGGGCGTGGCCGTTGGCACCCACCGAGGTGAGCAGCGAGCTCTGGAACCAACCACGATGCTGGTCGGAGCCCTCGAGGTACACATCCGCCGGGTACTCAAGCTCAGGGCGATACTCGCAGACGGCCTTCCAGGAGACGCCGGAATCCCACCACACGTCGAGGATGTCCTTATCGGCCTTGAGGTGATGGCCGCCGCACTTGGGGCAGACGCAGGCCTCGCCCAGGTAGCTCTCGGGAGCGTCGGTGAACCAAGCGTCGGAGCCCTTCTCGTGGAAGAGCTTGATGACGGCGTCGAGCGTGGCGTCGTTCATGACTTTCTCGCCGCAGTCGGCACAGGTGTAGCTCGGGATGGGCACGCCCCAGTTGCGCTGACGGCTGATGCACCAGTCGGGACGCTGCTCGACCATGGCACCGATGCGGTTGGCCGCGTGGGCCGGATACCACTTGACGTTCTCGCGGACCTCTTTGCCAGCCTGCTCGCGCAAACCGGTCTTGTCCATCGAGACAAACCACTGGTCGGTAGCACGGAAGAGCACCGGGTGCTTGCAGCGCCAGCAGTGCGGATAGCTGTGCGTGATCTTCTTCTCGAGGACCAGGGTGCCGCGCTCGCGCAGGAACTCGATGATGTGCGGGTTGGCCTCGTCGGTATCCATACCGCTGAAGGGGCCACCGGTGCCAAACTCCTCACCGGTGTAGAACTTGCCGTCGTCATCGACCGGCATGCAGATGTCGGTGATGCCCTCCTTGAGGCAGGCAAAGTAGTCGTCGACACCGTGGCCGGGCGAGTTATGGACGATACCGGTACCGTCATCGACACCGACGTAATCGGCCAGCAGCGCCACGCCCTCGACACCGTCAAAGATCGGCTGCTTGTAGTGGATGTGGTGGAAAGTCTCGGCGGGAACCACGTAGGGCTTGCCGTCGACCATGACCGGGGTGTACTCCCAGCCAAACTCCTCGCAGCACTTGGGAGCCAGGTCCTCGAGCATGACCTCGGCGCGGCCGTCGTGCTCAACGGCGACGTAGGCGGCGCCGGGCTTGAGGGAAACTGCCTGGTCGGAGGGGATGGTCCACGGCGTGGTCGTCCAGATGATGAAGTCAACCGGGCCGTCGAAGTTCTCGAGGCCGGCGGGCTTGGAGGTCATCTCGAAGCGCACGAAGATGGACGGGCTCGTCTCGTCGGAGTACTCAATCTCGGCCTCGGCGAGTGCGGTGTGGCAGTGCTTGCACCAGTGGACGGGCTTATGACCGCGATAGATCATGCCCTTGCCGAACATAGCCTTGAATACCTCGATGTCGGCGGCGTCATGCTGGTGATAGAGCGTCAGATACGGGTTGTCCCAGTCGCCGAGCACGCCCAGGCGACGGAAGCCGGCCTTCTGCAGCTCGATGTTCTCGACAGCGAACTTGTTGCAAAGCTCGCGAATCTTAGCCGTGGAGGTCTGGTTGAACTTCTCGGTGCCGAGCTTCTCCTCGACCTTATGCTCAATCGGCTGACCGTGGCAGTCCCAACCGGGGACATAGGGAACTTCGCAGCCCTGCATCATCCAGTAACGGTTGATCATGTCCTTAGAGATCTTGTTCATGGCGTGGCCGATGTGGATCGGGCCGTTGGCGTACGGAGGGCCGTCGTGCAGCACGAACTTCTTGTGACCCTCGTTCTTCTTCAGAACCTGCTCGTAGACCTTGTTGTCCTGCCAGTCCTTGAGTCGCTTGGGCTCGGACTTGGAAAGACCGGCACGCATGGGAAAACCGGTCTTGGGCAGATTCATCGTCTGCTTGTACTCGTTTGCCACGGTACCCCTTTCATGTCATGGGCGCACACGCCCGTTGGGCACCAAAAAAGCGCCCGTCCCTACAAGCTGGGACGAAGCGCCACAAAACGAGCTGTACGCCCGCAAAAGCTCTTCGTTTAACCACCCAGCTTAGATGCCCTCGCCCGCGTATTCGCGCGCTCGCATCCGTTACTCGGCTGGCCTGTATCGACGACCATCTCGGCGATATCTACTAAGACGGCCTGCGCGGCACGTCCGTTGGGACCGCAGCTCCGGGGTGATATTCATCGGTCGCATGCACGGGTTCTCAGCGCTCCCCGCTCTCTGTGGCATGCGGACGGCCGACTACTCGTCCCCATCAACGCTTATGCGGAGTATGCTAGCACGTTCCGCGCCGGCGAAAAACCCTCAACACTGGTTTTATTCGTTCGAAATTTCTCGCGGCTGTGGACCTTCTCTTGGAGCAAAATACCTGAAAGCACTTTATCGAACGAAAGAAGGTTGCTATGCGCACGATTGGAATGAGCGACTACACCGTTGGCGAGGATTGCTTTGATGAGCTGCCCGCCGCACTGGCGGAGTACGGCGCGAAGAAGGTCGCGATCATCGGTGGCAAGCGGGCGCTGGCCGCAGCACTTCCCGGTATCGAAGCTGCGTTGGCGGGTACCGACGTCGAGATTCTGGAGACGCGCGTCTACGGCACCAACAGTACGCGCGCCAATATCGCCAAGGTCGTAAACTCCCCCGCCTGCCAGGAAGCCGACGTGCTCATTGCTTGCGGCGGCGGCAAGGCGCTCGACACCGTGAAGACCGCAGCCATCGAGCTCAAGAAGATCGTCTTTACGGTGCCGACGATTTGCTCCAACTGCTCCGCTGCGACCGCCATTGCCGTCGTGTACAACGACGACGGCTCGCTCGAGGGCTATTCGTACCCCAACCGACCGGCGCACATCTTCATCAACCCCAAGATCATCGCCGAGGCTCCGGCAGAGTACTTCTGGGCTGGTGTGGGCGATGCCCTCTCTAAGCAGCCCGAGGTCGAGTACGCCACGAGCGCCGGCAACCTGGAGCACACCGCCGGTCTTGGCCTGGCGCTCGCCCGCACCTGTTCCGAGCCACTGTTTACCTATGGCGTCCAGGGTCTTGAGGACGTGCGTCAGAACCTGTCGAGCGAGGCCGTCAAGCAGATCGCGCTCGACATCGTGGTTAACACGGGCTACGTTTCCAACCTGACCAACCAGAACGATTACTACTACAACTCGAGCGTGGCGCACGCGTTCTACAACGCTACTTGCAGCATTCCGCGCGAGGGCACCTACCTGCACGGCGAGGTCGTGAGCCTGGGCGTGCTGGTACTGTTTGCCTATACGGGAGACACCGAGAACCTTGAACGCTACGCCGCCTTTAACAAGCAGATGGGGCTACCCGTGACGCTTGAGCAAGTCGGGCTTTCCGAATCCGATATCCCGGCCCTGTGCGAATACGCACACGCCACCAACGAGTGGAAACAGGGTAACCCGGAGCCCTTCACCGACGAGAAATTTGCCGCCGCTATCAAGGCCGCCGACGCCTACGGCCACACCCTCTAGCTCTAGCCCAAAACCACCACAAAGGGGACAGGCACCTTTGTGGTGGTTTTTTATTGCTCCAACATGCTGGGGTCGAACTCGCTTGCCGGGATCACACGGTAGCCGTGGCGCAGGAGCAGGTCGACGAAAACACCGTTGCCCACGGTGAGCGTACCGCTGAACGTTCCGTCGTAGATGCGGCCTGCGCCACACGAGGGACTACGGTCCTGCAGGATGCACGCGGCGATCTCTTCCGGACCGCCCGCTTGCTCGCACATATCGAGCGCACGTTGAGCGCCTAGGCGAAACTCACGATCGACCGAGATACCCTCGCAGGTACGGACCTCGCCGTCCACGATCTCGGACGGCTTGCGCGGTGTGGGCAGGCCGCCAAAGACCTCAGGGCATACCAACAGGACCTCGGTCCCCGTGCGCTCGCAAGCCTCGACCAGTTCGCGATGGTAGTTGTCGAGCCCGTTATACTTGCAGCTCTCGCCCATCAAGCAGGCGCTCACCACGATCTTCATACATATCCCTCCCACGTAAAACGCCCCATTTGAGATAGAAGCTCAAATGGGGCGTTCGGCGCTGTGCAGCCAGCCTTACTGCTGCTTTGGCATCAGCGGATTCTCGCGGGTGAGGAGATTCATAAACTCCTCGCCCGTGATCGTCTCCTTCTTGTACAGATAACGAGCCAGCTCGTGGAGCTTGAACTTGTTCTCCTTCAGGATCTGCAGAGCGCGGTCGTGCGCATCCTCGATCAGCTTGGCGACAATCGCGTCCACGCGCTCGGCCGTACCGGGAGCGCAGGTAAGCGACGTGTCCTGGTTGAGGTACGCATTCTGCACGGTACCGAGCGCCATCATGCCAAACTCGTCGGACATACCAAAGCGCGTCACCATGTTGCGGGCGAGCTTGGTGGCCTGTTCGATATCGTTGGCGGCACCGGTCGTCATCTCGCCAAAGATGAGTTCCTCGGCCGCACGGCCGCCGCAGTAGACGGCAAGCTTGTCCAAGACCTCCTGGCGTGTCGTCAGGAAGCGCTCGTCCTCCTCGACCTGCATGGTATAGCCAAGAGCACCGCTCGTGCGCGGCACGATGGTGATCTTGGTAACCGGCGCGGAACCCTTTTGGCGGGCAGCGACGATGGCATGGCCGATCTCGTGGTAGGAAACGACCTGCTTCTCGTGGTCGGACAGCACCGTGGACTTACGCTGCTGACCCGCGATGACGACCTCCACCGACTCCTCAAAATCGTCCTGCGTGGCGCGCTTGCGGCCCTCGCGGACAGCACGCAGGGCGCCCTCGTTGATAATGTTAGCCAGGTCGGCGCCCGAGGCACCAGGCGTGGCACGGGCAATCGCGGTCAGGTCGATCGGCGGCTGCGTCTTCACGCTCTTTGCATGCAGCTCAAGGATGTTCTTGCGACCGGTCAGGTCGGGCAGCTCAACGGGGATACGGCGGTCAAAACGACCGGGGCGCAGCAGGGCCGGGTCGAGGCTGTCGGGGCGGTTGGTAGCAGCGAGAACGACAATACCCTTGTGGTTATCGAAGCCGTCCATCTCGGTCAGAAGCTGGTTGAGCGTCTGCTCGCGCTCATCGTTGCCACTAAAGCCACCGCCATCGCGCTTCTTGCCGATGGTATCGATCTCATCGATAAACACGATGCACGGGGCCTTTTCCTTGGCCTGCTTAAACAGGTCGCGCACCTTGGCGGCGCCGCGGCCGACAAACATCTCAACAAACTCAGAACCAGAAATACTAAAGAACGGCACGCCCGCCTCGCCGGCCACAGCCTTGGCGAGCAGGGTTTTACCGGTACCCGGAGGGCCAACAAGGAGAGCGCCGCGCGGCAGCTTGGCGCCGATCTCCTCGTAGCGCTGCGGCTTCTCCAGAAAGTCGACGACCTCCTTGAGGGATTCCTTGGCCTCTTCCTGGCCGGCGACATCCTTAAAGGTCACGCCCACGTCCTTGGAGGCGATCACGCGCGCGCCAGACTTACCCAGTCCACCGCCGCCAAAACCGCCGCCGCCAAAGTTCATCGACGGACCGTCATCGCCCATGGCCTTCTTCATGCGGCGGTTGAGCCACCAGCCGATCAGGAAGAAAATCGCCATGGGAAGAATGAGCGTAAGCAGGTAGTAGGTCATCAGGCCCGAGTTCTTATCGGGAACGACCGACTCAAGCGAGGCGCCAGATTCAAGCACGCGATCGGTAAAGCCCGCGTCATTCGGCACACCGGTCGTCTTGTAGGCGATGTTCTCGTCCTCGCCCTTCTTGGTGTAATAAATCGTGTAATCGTCCGTGTTGTACTCGACCTTGTCGACACTCTTCTTATCGAGCGCTTTGACAAACGTCGAGTAATCGGTCTTCGTAATCTGCTGCGTGTGACCGATGTTGGGGAACAGAACGGTCGAGAGCACGAGGTAGACGACGAAGGCGATGAGCACGTAGAGGATCATATTCCGTCTACGTTTGTTGTCATCCATCTCCATCTGCTTGAACTCCATCTACTGGGGTTGATAATGTTTTCTAGAATACCCAACCCGGACGGCGATAAACCGACGCCGGGCACGAAAGGACAGAGATGGCATCACTGAAAGTCGGCAAGGTTCAAATCTATACGGGCGACGGCAAGGGCAAGACGACGGCTGCGCTGGGCCTCGCGCTGCGCGCCACGGGCTATGGACTTAACGTGCTCATGCTTCAGTTTGCCAAGAAGCTGCACTGTGCCGAACATGACGCAGCACCTCGATTGGGGCTACGCATCGTACAAGCCGACCGCGACACGCCCGAAGCCTGTGCCGCACAGATCATGGAGCTGGCGCGCGAGCAGATTGGCCAGGTCGACGTACTGATCTTGGATGAGCTGGGAGAAGCCATGCGACGGGGCTTTGTGACGCGCGAAGATGTCGAAGCGTTGATCGCGATGAAACCAACCACCACGGAGCTCGTGCTCACCGGCCGCGGTTTGCTGCCCCTCGCCGACCTTGCCGACCTAGTAACCGAAATGCGCCCCGTCAAACACTACTTCGACGAAGGCCTCCTAGCCCGCCAAGGCATCGAATACTAGCCATTGCGGACGTCCCCAATGGCTAGGCAGTGGCGCGACCTAGCCAGTTGCCGCTGTGGTGGTAGATGGTGAACATTATGGCGGTGATGAGCCAGGTTACGGGGTAGACCAGCAGCAGGTGCTCAAGCGACGGATCGAACGGCATAATCGCAAACACCCAGATCACCCTGAGCACGACGGTGCCAAAAATCGTGAGCAGCATGGGCTGCAAGCTCACGCCGGCGCCGCGGATGGAACCCGAGGCGTTCTCGATAATCGAGAAAATCGCATAGAACGGCGCAATGAAATGGAGGATGGTCGTGGTGTACGCCGAAATCGAAGCATCGTCGACAAACAGACGAGACAGCGGACCCGAGAATACCAGCAGCATGGCAGACAGGCCACCAATGAGCATAAACGACAGCACGAGCGACGTGTGGTATCCCTTTCGCATGCGATCGTAATTGCGCGCACCAAAGTTCTGCGCCGAGAACGTGGTGATCGACACGCCAAGCGCCTCGGTAACCATCCAGACAATGCCATCCAGGCGGCCCGAAAGACCCCAAGCCGTGGTGACATCGGCACCAAACGAGTTGACCGACACCTGAATCAAAACGTTGGAAATCGAATACGCAGCAGACTGAAAGCCAAGCGGCAGACCACACGAGATCATGCTCTTACAAATACCAGAATCAATGCCGAGTTTGGACAGTGAAAGCCGCCACGCACCCGGTGCGTGCATCATACGAATCACGATCATCGTGGCGTTGGAGCAAATGGTCAGCGCCACCGCGATGCCACAGCCCAGCGCTTCCATGTGAAGCACGGCAACGAAGATGACATCCAGCACCGCATTAACAAGGCAGCCGGAAGCGATGATCACAGCAGGCCCGCGCGTGTCGCCCACGGCGCGCAGCAATGCCGTTCCCATATTGAGCAGCAGCGCCGCAACCATGGCGGCAAAATAGCAACGGGCATAGGCCACGCCCTCGGCCAATAATTCATGCGGCGTGTTCATAAACACCAGCATGGGCTCAACGAACACTATGCCAAGAATCGAGAAAACGATACCGCCCACCAGCGCGAGCGTCATGGCCGTATGGACCGATCGGCTCAGGCGCCCGTCATCGTGCTGACCAAAAAACTGGCCCGTAATGACCGCGCAGCCGGCGCCGACGCCAACGCAAAAGCCAATGCAGAGCTCGGTGAGCACCATTGTGGCCTGGATGCCGCCCAACGCGAGCTTGCCGCCAAACTGACCGACGATATAGGTACCGATAAGCGTGTAGGCCTGCTGAAAAAACGAACTAAAAAAGATGGGAACGCACAGAGAAAGCAGCTGCTGCCAAATAACACCCTGCGTTACATCGATAGCCGTAGATTTCTTAGCCACACGCCCTCCCCACTAGCGTACGTCATACAACAAAACGGCAATTTAAGACCAAAGCCAATACCAGCTTAGCACCGACCGATATCGGCCGAAACGCCCCAAACCAGAGCCCGGTGCGAAATATCTGCCTAGTGATACAGCCCCGGCTGGTAGTGGTACTCGTTGCTCACATGCGGGCACAGCTGCCAAAAGGCGACAGCACTTGCCGCGGCCACGTTAAGCGAATCGACCCCGTGCGCCATCGGAATGCGCACGGCTCGGTCGCAGCCAGCAATGGTCTTGGCGCCTAAGCCAGCACCCTCGGTGCCCATAAAGATTGCCAGGCGGTCAATCTCCTGCAGCGCGGGATCGTCCAACGACACCGAATCATCCGTCAACGCCATCGCGGCACACGAAAAGCCGGCATCGTGCAGCGCCGCCAGCCCATCATGCGGCCATACGCGCGCCTCGCTGCCAATGCGTGTCCAGGGCACCTGGAACACCGTGCCCATGCTCACGCGGGCCGAGCGACGGTACAGCGGATCGCAGCACGTAGGGCTCACCAAAATGCCATCGACGTTCAGCGCAGCCGCCGAGCGGAAAATCGCGCCGACGTTGGTGTGGTCGACAATACCCTCGAGCACGCACACGCGCACCGGGCGCTCTCCCGCCGCCTCGACGACGCCGCCCAAGAACTCATCAACCGGAATCTGACGCGGGCGACGGAACGCCGCGAGCGCACCGCGCGTCACGTTAAAGCCCGTCAGCTGCTCCATAAGCTCCATCGAGGCCACGAACACGGGAACCGGGCCCGCACCTTCGCGTACCGCCAGGCGCTCAAACAGCGGCATCATCTGGTCGAGCCAGCGTTCGCCCAAAAGAAAGCTCACCGGCTCGTATCCGGCGCGCACTGCACGCTCGATGACCTTGGCACTCTCGGCGATAAAAATGCCCTTCTGCGGCTCCAGCACGCAGCGAAGCTCACGCTCGGTCAGTCGCACGTAGGCATCGAGCCGCTCGTCCTCGAGCGAATCGATTCGCAGCACCTCAACGGCATCAGTCATAGCAGCCAGCCCGCACCCTTCTTTACAGCACCTATACAAATATCGGGGCAACGCCATGCGCTGCCCCGCCACTCATTTCAACCCGATAATACCGAAGGGATAATCGGGTTTACGCCTCAACGCGACGATACGTCACGAACTCATAATCGAGACCCTCGTCACCCTCGCCCGCGGCAATCGTGGCAACACCGCCACGCCTCGCAATCTCCCACGCGGGATCGGCATCCAGATCGGGAAAGTACGTATCCACGTCATGCACGCAATGGTTATGCGTAACCTCGGCCTCGACGCAATACGGCAAGAACTGTCGATACACCTCGCCGCCGCCAATCACCCACGCAATGGACTCATCGGCCACGGCGGCCAAGGCCTCGTCGACGCTATGCACCACGTCGACACCCTCGGCAGCAAAGCTCTCGTCGCGGGTGAGCACGATATTGCGGCGATTCTTGAGCGGTCGTCCGCCGGGAAAACTCAGAAGTGTCTTGCGTCCCATAATGACCGGGCAACCTTTGGTGCACGCCACAAAATGGCGCATATCGGAGCGATTGGACACGACCATGTCACCCTCGCAGCCAATGCCCCAGTCATCGCACACAGCGACAATGGCAGAAAGCTTACACGTCATGCGCGTCACCTACACCGCAATGGGGATGTTCTTGACCTGCGGGCCGTGCTCATAGCCCTCAACAATCAGATCATCGGTCGTAAACGCGTAGAAATCATGCACATCGGGGTTGAGCGTTACCTTGGGAGCCGCAAACTGCGGGCGCTCGATAAGCTCGCGGACGATATCGACATGACGGTCGTAAATATGGGCATCGGCGATCACGTGCAGCAACTCGCCGGGAATCATATCGACCGACTGCGCAACCATCATCAGCAGAATGGCATACTGGCACACATTCCAGTTGTTCGCGGCCAAAATGTCCTGGCTACGCTGGTTGAGAATCATGTTGAGCGTCGGTTTGTCATCCTGCGGGCGCTGCGTCACGTTATACGTCACGCTGTAGGCGCACGGATACAGGTGCATCTCGGACAGATCGCTAAACACATAGGTGTTCGTCATAATGCGGCGGCTGTACGGCGTGTTCTTAAGGTCGTACAGCACGCGGTCCATCTGGTCAAAGTCACCCTCGGCATAATGGCTCTTCTGGCCAATCTGATACCCGTAGGCCTTGCCGATGGAACCGGTCTCGTCGGCCCACTCATCCCAGATATGGCTGTTGAGGTCATGCACGTTATTGGACTTCTTCTGATAGATCCATAGGATCTCGTCCATGGCAGATTTGAGGGCCGTACGACGCAGGGTAAGAGCCGGAAACTCCTCACGCAGGTCGTAGCGGGCCGTGACACCAAAGTTTTTAATGGTATAGGCAGGGGTGCCATCCTCCCACACCGGGCGGACCTTTTGGCCCTCGGTGGTGGTGCCATGGTCCAGAATATCGCGGCACATGGTTACAAACTGTTGATCAGCTTTGCTCATTGACCCTCCTGTCAGTCGCCTACAAGCGAGATTCATTGTAGCCCAGGCGCACGCAGCCCCACAGCCCAAACATAAGCCCTCATTTTCTGACATATGCCAGAAATTCCTTGCGCAAATCTGCGCGTTCGCTATTCTATTGTTGACATATGTCAGATAAGGAGTGCACATGGCAGGAAGACGCGAGAAAATACGCCGCGTCGGGATTATCCCCGAATACCGCGGCTTTATCCCTGACGGCCTGGCGAGCGGCGATGCCATCGACATGACGGTCGACGAACTCGAAGTCCTGCGCCTGTGCGACCTGGAAGGCCTTAACCAAGAGGCAGTCGCACAGCAGATGGGCATTGCCCGCGCCACGGTGGCGGCAATCTGCAGCCGCGCGCATCGCAAGGTGGCAAACGCGCTGGTCAACGGACGAGCGCTCATCATCGAGGGCGGCAATATCGCGTACTCCCCCATCACCACAGTGACGGCCGTATGGCCAGCAAAGGAGGTCGACACCATGAGGGTGGCAACCACGTACGACAACGGCAACATCTTTATGCACTTTGGCCGCAGCGAGCAGTTCAAGATCTACGACATTCAGGACGGCAAGGTGCTCAACGAGCAGGTCGTGGGCACCGGCGGCACCGGCCACGGTGCCCTGGCGGGCCTGCTCGCCAACGGCGGTGTGGACACGCTCATCTGCGGCGGCATTGGCGGTGGCGCTATCAACGCGCTCGCCCAGGCCGGCATCACAGTCTATGCGGGCGCCCAGGGCAGCTGCGACGCTTGCGTCGAGGCCCTTATCGCCGGCACGCTCGCACAGAACGGCGAGGCCACGTGCGGCTGCCACGGCCATGACCACGACCACGCCCACGAACACGGCGAGTCCTGCAGCTGCCACGACCATCACGAGCACGAGGGCCACGAGGGCTGCAGCTGCCACTAACGGCACGACACCGCGAGCTCGGGGCGCGACGCCGAACTCAACCCAACAATCAAAGCCAACAACAAAGGCCACCCGGTAGCTTCCGAGTGGCCTTTGCCATATCAAGCTGGAATTACAGCCCTATTTCTTATTGCGCATCTGCGCTTCCATCTGGCGCAGCAGCTCCATATCGGACTTGGGACCGCCCGTACCCAGGCCGCCCATGCCGCCCAGACCCATAGCGTCCAGGCCAGGGATATTGGGCATGCGCATCTTCTTGCCCTTCCTACCCTTTTTGCCCTTCTTGCCGCCGGCCTGTGCCTGATTGGCCATCGTGCGCATGCGGCCCATCATCTTATTCATCTCGCCCCACTGCTTCATAAGGCTGTTGACTTCGGTGGGGGTTACGCCGGCGCCCTTGGCGATACGCGCGCGGCGCTGACCGTTGATTATGGAGGGACGCAGGCGCTCCTCCTTGGTCATCGACATGATGATGGCCTCGTTCTTATCGAAGATACCCTCGTCCAGGTTGCCGCCCATCTGGTTGAGGGCGCGCTGGCCACCGGGGAGCATGCCCAGGATACCCTTCATGCCGCCCATCTTCTTGACGGCCTTCATCTGGTCGAGCATGTCGTTCATGGTAAAGCCCTCGCGCAGCATACGCTCGGCAGCCTCGAGCTGCTCGGCATCGGCTGCCTCCTGAGCCTTCTCGATAATGCCGACGACATCGCCCATGCCCAGAATGCGCTTGGCCATGCGATCGGGATAGAACGGCTCAAGCGAATCGGGCTTCTCGCCCATGCTCACAAACTTGATGGGCTTGCCGGTCACCTGACGCACCGAAAGCGCGCCACCGCCACGGGCATCGCCGTCGAGCTTGGAGATGATCACACCGTCAAAGTCGGTGCGATCGGCGAAGGTCGAGACGACGTTGACGATGTCCTGGCCGGTCATGGCGTCGACGACCATCAGCACCTGGTCGGGCTTGACGGCCTTCTTGATGTCGACGGCCTCCTGCATCATCTGCTCGTCGATCTGAAGGCGACCGGCGGTATCGACGATGACCACGTCGCGCAAATGGTCGACGGCCTCCTGGATGGCGCCCTTGGCAATGTCGACAGGGTGCGCGCCGTCACCGCGAAAGACCGGTACGCCGATCTCGCCACCGAGCGTGGCCAGCTGGTCGGCAGCAGCGGGACGGTAGACGTCGCACGCGGCGAGCAGCGGCGAGCGGCCCTGCTTCTTGAGCAGGTAGGCCAGCTTTACGGCAGCCGTGGTCTTACCGGAGCCCTGCAGGCCCACGAGCATGATGACATTGGGGATGCGGTTGCTAAAGACGAGCTTGCTCTCGGTGGAGCCGAGCATTTCGGTGAGCTCGTCGAGCACGATCTTGACGACGTTTTGCGCCGGCGACAGCGACTCCATGACCTCGGCGGTCATGCAGCGCTCCTTGGTCTTGGCGACAAACTCCTTAACGACCTTAAAGTTGACGTCGGCCTCGAGCAGCGCCATGCGGATGTCGCGCATGGCAGAAGTAATATCGGCCTCGGTCAGCTTACCCTTGCCGCGCAGGCGGTCAAATGTGTCGTTGAGGCGATCGCTCAGGGAATCAAACACTGGTTACTCCTTAGTTGGACTCGCCCACCAGGGCGCGGCAGAAATCTTTGGCGTTAAACTCCTGCAGGTCATCGACCTGCTCGCCCACGCCGATGCGTAGGATCGGGAGCTTGAGCTTCTCGGCCACGGCCATGGCGATACCGCCCTTAGCCGTGCCGTCGAGCTTAGTCATGATAATACCGTCCAGGCCCAGCGCCTCGTTAAACTCGAGCGCCTGGTTCAGACCGTTCTGACCAGTGGCGGCATCGATCACAAGCACGACCGAGACCGGCATGGGACCGGCGGCCATATTGGCGGCGCGCTTACGGGTCACATTGACCACCTTGGCGAGCTCGCGCATGAGCTCGGGACTCGTGTGCAGACGGCCGGCGGTATCGATGAGCACCAGGTCGCTGCCGCGCTTATCGGCCTCGTCGAGCACGTCATAGCACACGCTCGCAGGATCGGAGCCGCGGTCACGCTTGATAACCGGTACGCCGGCACGCTGACCCCACACATCGAGCTGCTCGATAGCGGCGGCGCGGAAGGTGTCGGCCGAACCGATCACCACGTTCTTGCCGCGGGCGGCCATGGCGCTCGCAATCTTGCCGACCGTGGTGGTCTTGCCGGCGCCGTTGATACCGACAAACAGCACGCAGCTCGGCGTATCGGAAAACGGGTCGCGCTCAACAGGCACAAAATGGCCCTCGAGCTGCTCGGCCAGGGCGCGACGAAGCTGCGGGGCGGTCTTGAGGTTCTTCTTGGCGGCGGCGTCACGCAGGTCATCGGAGACCTGAATGGCGACCTCGGCGCCCATGTCACCCATGACGAGGGTGTCCTCAAGATCCTCCCAAAAATCCTCGTCGACCTCACCGCCAAAGTAGAAGACCTCGTTGAGGGCCTCGCGGCTGCGCTCAAGTCCGCGCGAGAGTGCGTCAAAGAATCCCATTATGCATTCACGACCTTTCCGGTTTCGCGATCGAGTTTTTGCGAGACGACGCGACTGACGCCGTCGGCTTGCATCGAGACGCCGTAGAGAACGTCAGCATCCTCCATAGTACGGCGCTGATGCGAGATTACCAAGAGCTGCGTATCGGAACGCAGCACATCGAGAGCACCGATGAGCTTGGACAGGTTGGCGTCGTCGAGCGCGGCCTCGACCTCGTCCAGCACATAGAACGGCACCGTGCGCGTACGGTATACGGCAAAGAGCAGAGCGAGCGCCGTCAGGCTCTTCTCGCCACCGGACATGAGCATCATCTTGGTGATACGCTTGCCGCGCGGCTGCGCCACGACCTCAATGCCCGTCTCGGCAGGATGCTCGGGATCGGTCATCTCAAGGTGAGCCTGACCACCCGGGAAGAGCATGGCGAAGATCTCGCGGAAGTTCGCGTCGACCTTCTCAAACGTCACCAGGAACGCCTTGCGCATCTTGCGGTCAATCGCCACGGTGATCTTGGTGAGCGCCTTGCGCGCGCTCTCCAGATCGGCCAGTTGCTCCTCGATGTAATCGGCGCGGCGCTTGAGCTGCTCGTACTCCTCCATGGCAACCTGGTTCACGGGGCCCAGGTTGTTGATCTGGCGCACGAGTTGGTTGAGCTCGCGCTCGGCGGCGTCGCGGTCGGTGGGCGCCGGCAGCATGAGCGCTTCCTCGAGCACCGTGGTACCGTCAGCGGTGATGGCCTTGATGGCAGCCTCGACCTGCACCTCGAGCTTGCCGCGCGCCACCTTGAACTCATTTTGCGTCGTGGCGGCAGCATCGACCCTCTCTTTGGCGCGGGCGACCTCGGTCTTGGCGTCCTCGATGGTCTTCTTAAGCGAAGCCGAGTCCGCCTCCTCAAGCGTTGCCTGATCGCGCAGGCGCGCAGCCCAGTCCGAGGCGCGCTCCAACAGGGCAGAATAGCGCTCGTGCATGGGATCGACGCGAAGGCGCAGCAGCTCAAGCGAGCGCGAGGCCTGGCGTGTTCCGCGGATACGGCGGTCGATGCCCTCCAGGCGATGCTCCAGGTCGGGCACGCGGCCCCTCAGAGAACGAAGACGCTCGCTCGTCTGGGCCAGGCGCACCTTGGCGTCGGCGAGCTTACCGGCTGCCTCAGAATCGTCACGGCGCACGCGATCGAGCTCGTCGTTGGCCTCGGCAATCTGCAAGCCTAAGTCGCTCGCCTGCGCACGGGACTCGTCACGCGAACGAGTGAGTTCGTCCACGCGCGGACGTGCGGCACGAACGGCCTCTGCGGCCTGCTCGCGGCGCTTGGAAATGCGCACGCGCTCGACCTCGGCATTGTTGGCACTCTGCTCCAGGCGGCCGATCTCAGAGAGCAGCGAGCGGCGCTCGCCCTCAAGACGGGCAATCTCGCCGGCGGCATCGCCCTCGGCGGCGCGCGCCTCCTCGACGGCCGCATTGGCCTCGACGACCTGATCAGAAACATGCTCAAACGCGGCAGTAAGATCGGGCTCCAGGCCCTCCAGCTCGCGGATACGACGCTTGCGCTCCAGAGCGCCCGAAGCCTCGCCGGCATCAAGCCCCACGCGAACCAGGCCGCCGCAGGCAACACGTGCGCCATCGGGAGTCACATAGGTCACGCCATCAACGACCGGCGCGGACAGCGCACAAGGCAAGTCATCGACCACGTAATAGCCGCCAAGCAAGGCCTCGACGACCGGACCGTAGCCGGCACGCACGGACAGGCGATCAACAAGACGGGTACCGGCGGCGCCCTCGGCGGCCGCAGAGCCGCTCACACTGCGCGCCACCAGCAGCGCCTCACCCGAGGCCTTCTTCTGGTCCAGGGCAGCGCGACCGGCACGCTCAAGTGCGGCAGCGTTATCGAACAGCAGGGCATCGATATCGCCGGCGAGCAGCTGCTCAACCAGGCCCTCAAGCTCACGCGGTGCCTCGAGTACATCGCCCAGACGGCCCGAGACATCGTCGCCCAGCGCGCCCACCAGACGGCTTACGAGCGACGAGCTGTCGGCCATGCGGGCATCGAGCTTCTTTTGGCTCGCGAGCTCTGAGCGCACCTCAGACAGCTTGTTGCGCGCCTCGCCCTCGCGGGCACGCAGGTCCTTGAGGGCAGCGCGTGCCGTCTCGGTGGCCTCGCGTGCATCGCTTTGGGCCTGACGGGCCGCCTCAAGGGCGCTCTCAAGCTCCTCAGCACGGTCGCGGCGGCTATCAAGCGATGCCGTGACCTCCTCGAGCTGTTCATCGATCTGCTCCAGGCGCGAGGCATACATGTTGTCCTCGACCTCGGCGTTGCTCAGCGAGTCCTTCACCTTGGCGAGCTCGAGCGCAGCATTATCGGCAACGCGCTGCACATCGCGCTGTTCGCGCGTGAGCTGCGAAATCTGATTGTCGAGCGCAACGCGACGCTCGTGGAGCTCGGCGGCGGCAGGACCAGCGGCGTCAACGTCCTCCTGGGCCTGCATATGCGCGCCGGTCACTTCCTCGAGCTGAGCACGTGCGTCCTCGAGCTCCTCGACCACGCGACGGCGCTGATGCTCGGAGCTCGAGATCTGGCCACGCATGTCGGACAGGCGCGACACCATGTTATGGCCCTTTTCCTCGAGCAGGCGCATATCGGAGTTAATGCGACCGACCACGTCTTGCATATGACGGCGCTGCTCGCCCAAGTCGCCCACAAACAGGCCCTTTTCCTCGAGCATAACTTGGAGCTTCTCGAGCTCGCGCTCCTTTTCACCCAAGCGGTATTGCGCGAGCTCAAGCTCGGCAGCGCCCTCCTTGGAGCGGCTCTCCAGGTCGTTCCACTGCGATTGCAGTGAACGCAGCTCATCAACGGCCAGCATCTGCGTAAGCTCGTTCGCGCGCGAGGACAGCTCTTTGTACTTGCGCGCGCGATCGACCTGACGCTCCAGCGGCCGCAGCTGACGGGCGATCTCCTTATTGATGTCGCGGGCACGGGTCAGGTGCTCGTCCATCGACTTGATCTTTTTGAGCGCACGCTCCTTGCGACGCTTGTGCTTGGAGATACCGGCGGCCTCCTCAATGAGGGCACGGCGCTCCTCGGGGCGGCTCTGCAAAATGGCATCGAGCTTGCCCTGGCTGATGATGGAATGCGTATCCTTGCCCAGTCCCGAATCGTGCAGGATATCCTGGATGTCCATCAGGCGGCACGGGCTCGAATTGATGAGGTACTCACTCTCGCCCGAGCGATACATGCGGCGGGTGATAGCCACCTCGTCAAAGTCGACGGGAAGCATATGGTCCGAGTTATCGAGCACCAGCGTGACCTCGGCGACACCCACCGGCTTGCGCGCCGACGAGCCCGAGAAGATGACGTCCTCCATGGCCTGGCCGCGCAACTGCTTGGCGCTCTGCTCGCCCAGGACCCACAGAATCGAGTCGGAGATGTTCGATTTTCCCGAGCCGTTGGGACCGACGATGACGGTCAGGCCCGGCTCAAACGTCATATGGGCGCGGTCGGCAAACGACTTGAACCCTTTGAGCGTGAGGGACTTGAGATACACGGTTCCTCGCTTAAACAGGCTTCTTGTTGAGAATCACGCCGTTGGTGGTGTAGCCCATGCGGTCGAGTGCCTCAAGCGCAGCGGCTCCCTCGGCCTCCTTCTTGGAGGAACCGGTGCCGCGGCCCTGGCGGATACCGTCGATGAGCACCACGGCGGTAAAGGTCGGTGCGTGCGCCGGCCCCTCAGAGCCAACGAGCTTGTACGCCGGAGGCTCGTGGCCGTCGGCCTGCACGCACTCCTGCAAAAACGACTTGGGGTTCGCAGGATGCTCGGCACGCTCGGAAGCCAGGTGCGGCTTAAGCGTGCGGTGGATGAACTCCGCCGCAACGTCCCAGCCGGCATCCAGGTACAGGGCACCCACGAGCGACTCGTAGACGTTCTCGAGCGCCGAATGCAGGCCGCGCGCGCCCGTGCCGGTCTCAGAGGCACCAAAGATGATGATGTCGTCGATGCCCAGCTCATGAGACACCTCGGACAGCGTGGCACCCGAGACGAGCGACACCTTCAGGCGCGTAAGCTTGCCCTCGTCAAACTCCGGATAGGACTCGAAGAGCGAGCGGGCAACCACGGCACCCAAAATGGAATCGCCCAAAAACTCAAGGCGCTCATAGCTCGCCGAGACGGGCTGACCTTCCACGGCAGAGGGGTGCGTAAGCGCCGCGCGCAGCAGCACCTTGTTATTGAACTCGTGGCCCAGGATTTCCTGGGCGCGCGCGAGTCGTTGAGATAAAGCCAAGACTTAGGCCTCCTTGGCGTTTTCAATAGCGTCGACAGCGTCGGCGACAGAGTTGAGCGACAGCAGGGTCTCGTCATCGATCTCGAGGTCGAACTCGTCCTCGATGGCCGTCACCAGCTGCAGACGCTCGAGCGAATCGGCATCGAGATCGTCAAAGGTAGTCTCGTCGCTAATGTCAGCGACATCGACGCCCAGAACGTCAGCGGCGACTTCGGCGATCTTATCGAAGATTTCGGAGCGGTCCATAGCGCTTCCTCTCATATTGCGTGAACATCAACGAGCTGGCGCCGCAAGCGCAGCGCCAAGACACGGTTTTGATTCTACCCCACGACGAAGGCCGCGAGGCACATAACAGCGCTCTAACTCGCTCCTACAAAACGATGCCGTCCATAGAGTTGGCGACGTTCTCGACCAGCCCGGCGCGCACGGCCTCCGCCGCGGCGAGCGTACCGTTTTTGACGGCCTCGACCGAGGTGGCACCGTGGCCAATCAGGACCACGCCACGCAGGCCCAGCAGAATGGCGCCGCCCTTAGCATCGCCCGAGAGCTTTGCCTTGATCTCGCGCATCTGCTTTTTGATGAGCAGCGCGGCAATCTTGGTGCCGAGCGAAGCCATAAAGGCACCCTTGAGCTCTTGCAGCAAAAACTTAGCGGCGCCCTCGGTTGCCTTAAGCGCGATGTTGCCCGACATGCCATCGGCAACGACGACGTCAAAGTTGCCCGAGGTCAGGTCGGTACCCTCGCAGTTGCCCGCAAAGCCGGGAACGGCGGCCTTCATGGCCGGGAAGCACGCCTTGGTAAAGTTGGAGCCCTTCTCATCCTCGGTGCCGTTGCCGAGCAGACCGACTCGGGGATGCTCAATGCCCAAGACGACGCGCGCATAGGCACTACCCATCTGGGCAAACCGTACCATGTCATCGACCTCGACATCGGGGTTGGCACCCATGTCGCACAGGACCGTCAGGCCGCCGGCGCGGTTGGGCAGTGCATTGGTGAGGCACGGACGCACCGGCTGCTTCTTGCCCTCGGCCTGATACCTAAATGGCGTCACGTAGGCGGTAGCGGCAGCGGTCATGGCACCGGTGGAGCCGGCAGAGAAGAACGCATCCGCGTTACCCTTCTTGATAGCACGGCAGGCAAGTACGATCGAGGACTTACGCTTGGTCATCACGGCTCGAATGGGATCGTCATCCATGGCGATGACATCGGGCGCCTCCAAGGCCTCAACGCGAGCGTGAGCCGCGGCAAAGGGGTTCACGATCTCTGCGGGACCGACGGCCAAGACCTCGATATCGGGATCCGCCGCAAGCGCCGCCTCGATACCGTCGAGGACAACCTGAGGCTTCTCGTCTCCACCCACAACGTCTACACAAACGCGAACGTTACTCATATACATGCTCCTTATACAAAAATGGCCGACTCATTGAGCCGGCCATTGTGGTTCCAGTTGGAACGGCATCGCATCCAGAGTATACAGTTACTCGGTAACGATGACCTCGCGGTCCTTGTAGAAACCGCAGCTGGGGCACACGTGGTGCGGGAGCTTGACAGCACCGCAACGGGGGCACGTGGACTGAGCCGCAGCCGAAATCTTCATGTTGGCGGAACGGCGGGTGTGAGTGCGGATACGACCCTGCTTTTGTTTAGGTACGGGCATAGTGACCTTCCTTATGAACTATCCAGTGTGGCGATTACGCGCAAGTAGCGATACTACCACAGTTTTACTCGTCAAGCTTGAGATTCTTCAATGCTGCAAATGGATTTTCCGTGGCAGCGGCCCATTCGGCCTCTGCTTGAGCGGCGCAATCGCATTGCTCGACGTTGAGATTGATGCCGCAGGTGGGGCACAGGCCGCGACAATCGGGCTTGCACAGGACAACGAACGGCGTGTCAATGACGACCGCGTCGTTGATGGGCTCGCCCAGATCGACGATGCGATCCTCGCCCAGCAGCTCGTAGCCGTCTTCGTAGGCCTCGGGGTCCTCGGGCTCGTTAAAGAGATAGAATTCCTCAATCTCACCGGCGATATCAAACGAAGCGGGCTCCAGGCAACGGTCGCACTCACCGGTTGCATGCGCGCGGACCATGCCCGTAAGCAGAACACCGGTGCCGGCATTGGTAAAGACCACGTCGTAGTCAATGCCGTCCTGCAGCTGGTACTCCTTCTCGCCCACCGTATAGGCGGTGACATCGACCTTGCCGGTCAGCGGATACGAGTCTCCGGGAAACTCGAGCTGCTCGGAAAGATCGACGGTAACGTTCGGGAACTCAGCCATTACCACTGACCATTCTGCTGGGCGGCACCCTCGTTAAGCTGCTGGCGACAACGGGTGACGGTGCCGGTCAGGCTCTTGAGGTTCTCCTCGAGGTGCGTAAAGACCTGCTCGGCGTAGTCCTCGGCGGCATAGCGCGTCTCGCGCTCGTACTGCTGGGCACGGTCGCGAATGTCGTCGGCCTGCTGCTGCGCTAAGCGGACGATCTCCTGCTCACCAGCAATGGTGAGGGCCTGCTGTTGAGCATCGGCGATGATGGAATCGGCCTGAGCGGCGGCGGAAGCCATAAGCTCCTCGCGCTCCTTGAGGATACGGCGGGACTTCTGCCATTCCTCGGGATAGCTCATGCGGATCTCGTCGAGGATGTTAAAGAAGACGTCGGCGTCGATAACCTTCATCTGGGCGTTCTTGCCGAACGGCGTCTTAGCCTCTTCGATGAGCCCCTCGAGCTCGTCGACAAGACTCACGATCCTGTCGCCAGGAAAATTCTCGCCCGGCATCCGGTCTCCTTTCATAGGTAACATATCATCGTGTTAGTTTACCACATGCCACCAGGCATTAAAAAACGTCACGAAAAGCGATGTTTGAGCGCCTTGACCACATTGGACGGAACAAAATTAGAGACGTCGCTACCGAGCGAGGCAATCTGGCGAACCACCGAGCTCGAGATATAGCCGTACTGCGGCGCACTCATGACAAAGATGGACTCCAGCTCGTTATCCAGGCGGTAGTTAAGGTCGGCCTGCTGCAGCTCGTACTCAAAGTCGGTCATGGCACGCAGACCCTTGACCACGGCTCCTGCCCCCTGTTCGCGGGCAAAATCGACCAAGAGGCCGGTGAAGGGCAGCACCTCGACGCCGTCAATATCACCGAGCGCTTCACGGGCAAGCGCCACGCGCTCGTCGAGCCTAAACGTGGTGCCGACGCCGTTTTTTCCCTGCGACTCGGCAACGGCAACGATCACGCTGGGAAAGATGCGGCGGGCGCGGCGGATGACATCGATATGGCCAAACGTGATGGGATCGAAGGTGCCCGGGACGATTACGCGGTTAATGGTGTCACTCATGGGCATCCTCCGTGGGTGCGTCGCTATCGTTGCCATCATCCTCGCCGTTGCCAACCCAGCGCAGCAAGTCAACCGAGGTTATGCCGTAACGCTTCTCGCGCACGGTCTCAAAGCCTGCCGGATGTGCGCCCGTATCGGCCGCGGCGTGCTCAAAGAGCGCGTAAGCGCCCTGCGCCAGTAAGCATTGCTGAGCTAGGTTTTGCAGCAGCTCCACGACCGGCTCGGCGCCAAAAGCATAGGGCGGGTCGAGCAGAACCAGGTCAAAGGGACCGCCCGGCACGCGGGCGCGCGAAGCGCTTGCCAGCACGTCGCCCGTCACCACGCGCCAGCGTGCACGGTCGCGGCAGAGCGACTCGATATTCTTGATAATCAGACGAGCAGCGTTGCGATCGATCTCGAACGTGGTGAGCGAGCGAGCACCGCGCGAGAGCATCTCGATGCCCAAGGCGCCGGAGCCGCCAAAGGCATCCAGCACGCGGACCTCGTCCAGATCGAAGTCGAATGCCGACATGACCATAGATGCGCACGCCTCGCGCACGCGATCGGTCGTGGGGCGGGTGACATCGCGACCACGGGGCTCCTCGATCTTACGACCGCGCCATTCGCCGCCGATGATTCTCATCCTCCGCTGACCTCCTTAAAGATGTGTCGATACCGCGTGGCGACCGCGTCGCGCAAGGGGCGCGTTGCCACGGAGTCAAGATTGCAAGCATACCGCAAGAGCTCGACCGCGTCCAAATGGGCCCACTCGATCAATTCCTCGTCGGCATCGAGGTCAACAAAGCGCAAGGTCACGCCGCCATGCTGGCGGTAACCCAGGATTTCGCCCTCGTGGCGCAGACGCAGGTCCATCTGGGCGAGCGTAAAGCCGTCCGAGGTCTTCTCGAGTGACTGGAGGCGGTCTTGTGCCGCCGACGCGCCGCCGTTGCCCTTGGAGTGCGTCATGACCAGGCACGTACCCGACACGCTGCCGCGGCCTACGCGCCCGCGCAGCTGGTGCAAGGCCGCCAAACCAAAGCGCTCGCCGTTCTCGATGACCATGACGGTGGCGTTGGGCACGTCAACGCCCACCTCGACCACCGTGGTCGAGACGAGCACATCGATCTCGCCACGCTTAAAGGCATCGAGGACCCGGTCCTTCTCCCCCGCCGACATGCGGCCATGAAGACGCTCGATGGTAAGCCCCGGTAATGCCAGACGAAGGCGATCGAGCTCGGTCGCCGTGTCATGCAACGGCACGGGCACGGTCACGCGGCCCTCGTCGTCGCGAGCGATGCCGGGTACGTCTTCGAGCTCATCGGCCGAATCGCTCGGCTCCACGAGCGGACAGATCACGTAGGCTTGCTGCCCCTTTTCGTGCGCCTCGCGAATGGCGCCATAGGCCAGGTCGCGACTCGACTCGGTGAGGACGCGCGTCTCAACGCCGGCACCCGGAACGGGACGATGGCGGATGATGCTCGTATCCAGGTCGCCGTACACCGAAAGCGCCAGCGTGCGAGGGATCGGCGTGGCAGTCATGACCAGCAAGTCGGCACCCGGGCCTTTTGCGCGCAGGGCGTTACGCTGACCCACGCCAAAGCGGTGCTGCTCGTCGATCACCACAAGCGACAAATGCTTGAACGTGACGTTCTCCGAAAGCACCGCATGGGTACCAAAGAGCACGTCGAGCTCGCCAGACTGGAGCCGAGCATGAATCTGTTCACGCTCGGCCGCCGGCGTGGCGCCCGTCAGGAGCGCCCAGGTCATGCCAGCCTGCGAGAGCAGGGGGCCGGTCTTATCGGCATATTGACGCGCCAGCACGCCCGTGGGCGCCATGACGCACGCCTGGGTGCCGCTATCGGCCGCAACCGCCAGTGCGCAGGCGGCAACGGCGGTCTTACCGGTACCGACGTCACCCAGCAGCAGACGGTTCATCACACGACCGCCATCGCACATGTCATGCAGGATGTCTTGAAATGCAGCCTCCTGCTCATCGCTCAGCGAAAACGGCAGGGCCTGTTTGAGCGCAGCCAAATGCTCGCCCGCGTCATGCGCATAAGGCACTACGTCGACCATACCGCCATCGTTGCGCAGACGCAGCGCGAGCTGCAGGCAGAGACACTCCTCGTAGGCAAGACGCCGGCGTGCGATGACGCGCTCGGCCATGCTCGAGGGAAAGTGGATCGAGCGCAGCGCACGGGCATTGCTCATGAGCTTCCGCTTTGCGCGCAGCGGCGCGGGAATGGGATCGAACGGATTGGCGACCGCTTCGAGCGCACCGCTCACGATACGGCGCATCCATGCCTGACTCACGCCGTCACTTACGTAGTGGACCGGCAAAATGGTACCCGCGGCGCGCCCGTCCTCGAGCTTTTCAAAGTGAGGCGAGGCCATCTGCTTAAAACCGTAGGCAAACTCGACCTTGCCCATCACGGCCAGGCGGTCGCCCTGCTTAAGCTGTTGGGCAATCCAAGGCTGACGGAAAAAGGCAACCTGCAGCACGCCCGTCTCGTCCACGAGCGAGACCTCAGTCACCTGCATACGCGGACGGGGCTGCTTTTGAACGATACGATCGACCGTGGCGATGATGGTGCACACGGTACCGATGGGCGCCATCTCGATGGACCACGAGCGAGTGAAGTCCAGGTAGCGATGAGGAATATGGAGAAGGAGGTCCCCCACCGTCCGTATCCCCAGACGGCGAAGGGCCTCCTCACGTTTACCCGAAACATATTTGAATCGCGCGATATCCTCGTCGAGCGCATTGCTCTGGGCAAAGCGCTCCGAGACGCGCGGCACGGAGCACAGCTCGGACATAGGCAGAGCCTACTCGATCGAGAAGATCACGGGATAGAGCGGCTGCTCGCCACGATGGGCGTCGATCTCCAGATCGGGCTGAGCCTCCTCAATAGCGTCGACGATCTCCTGGAAGGCCTCGTCGGACAGCTCCTCGCCGGCCAGAATCGTCAGCGCGTCGCCCTCCTCTTCCTCCTGCATGCGGTTGATGCAGTCGAGCGTGACCTGCTTCACGTCAGAGCCGACCACATCGATGGAGCCGGCGATGATACCCATGACGTCACCGGAGTGAATCGGCGAGCCGTCAGAGGCGCTGGAATCGCGCACGGCACGGGTCACCTCACCATCGCGGACCTCGCTGATGGCGTCGACCATGGCGGCAACGGCATCCTCGAGCTCGGAATCGGGCAGGACCGCGAACAGCGCGGAGAAGGCCTGCGGGACGGTCTTGGTGGGAACGACGGCAACCTTCTTGTCGGTGCAGGCGGAGGCAGCGGCCTCGGCAGCCATGCGGATGTTGCCGTTGTTGGGCAGGATGATGACCGAGGTCGCGTTGACCTGGTCGACGGCGCCCAGCAAGTCGGCGGTCGAGGGGTTCATGGTCTGGCCACCCGACACGATCACATCGACGCCGAGGGACTTGAGGATGTCGGCCTCACCAGAGCCAGCCGCAACGGCGACAAAGCCCAGGGCCTTCGCAGGCACGGCGACCTTCTCCTGGTCCTCGTGGATCTTAGCGGTACGGTCGTGGGCCTCCATCTCCATGTTGTGGATAAAGACCTCATAGATCTGACCGAGCTGCAGCATGTGCTCGAGCACCAGGTTGGGGGTGTTGGAGTGCACGTGGATCTTGTAGTCGGGGTAGGCGCCCACGAGCAGCTCACAGTCGCCCATAGAACCCAGGAACTTCAGGCACTCGTCCTCGTCAAAAGGAGCGTCGGCCTTAAAGAGGAACTCGTTGCAGTAACGGAACTCCGAGCCCTCCCAGTCGTCGTTAGCCTCGATCTCAACACGGCCAAGAGCGGCATCGCGAGCAGAGCCGGCGGAATCGAACGTAGCGGAGAAATCCTCGACCACGGTGCTGCGGCCAAGAGCAGCGGCAACAAAGTTCTCCAAGAAGATGGCAAAGCCAAAGGCGCCGGAGTCGACCACGCCGTTCTCCTTGAGGACGGGCAGCAGGTCGGGTGTGCGGGCGACGGACTGGTAGGCCTCGACGACGATGGCGTCAAGCGCATCCTCGGCAGAGAACTTCTTCTTCTCGCACTCGTCTGCCTTGGTCGAAACATCACGCAGGACCGTGAGAATCGTGCCTTCGATGGGCTTACGAACAGCCTGGAAGGCAACCTTGACGGCACGGCGGAAGGCGAAGGCGATATTGGCGGACGTAATGGGCTCATCGGCAGAGACAAGGCCCTCGGCCACACCGCGCAGAATCTGCGAGGTGATGACACCGGAGTTGCCGCGGGCGCCCATCAGGGAGCCGTGGGTGATGGCGCCAGCAATGGCCCCCATGTCGGCATCGGCGGGAAGGGCAGAAAGCTCCTTGGTCACCGAGGCGAGCGTGAGCGACATGTTGGTGCCGGTGTCACCGTCGGGTACGGGGAAGACGTTGAGCTTGTTGATCTCCTCGGCCTTTTCGGAAACGGCAGCCGCAGCGATCGGAAAACAGGTGCGAATGGTCTTTGCAATCATGAGTGGTGAAATCTCCGTATTCGGATGCTAGTTCAGACGGCTCTTGAGCGCGTCGATGTGAATGCCGATCTTAAGGCTGGCGGGATCGATTTGAGCGATCTCCTGCAGGGTGAAGGCGACGGAGCTCGAAAGATTGTGGCAGACGGACTTCATGTTGACGCCGTTCTCGAGCACGACGTGAAGGTCGACCGTAAGGCCGTTCTCGTCGGCGGAAACAAGCACGCCCTTGCGGAGGCGCTGGCCGGCAAGCAGGCGCACGCTCTCGGCGCCCTGGAGCTGCTCAGCCATATCGACGACGCCGTAGCAGGTCATTGCGGCATAACCGGCAATATCGGCAATAACGTCGTTCGAGACGCTCAGGCTGCCGTTAATGGTCTCAGACACAAGAATCTCCTTTTCTGGTGCTCGCGGCACCATGTCGTGGGAGCAATCATTCCAACATTCTACAACGAGCGCGCCATGTTGAGGTGGCGGGGTTCGCGATTACATCCTCGACACGAAATGTTGATACGGTAACGTTCGCCACAGGCGATCGCGGCATGAAAAAACCCGCCGCATAAGCGACGGGTTTTACAACCTGGCTCCCCGGGTAGGACTCGAACCTACAACAGCGCGGTTAACAGCCGCGTGCTCTACCATTGAGCTACCGAGGAATAGGTGCGTGCTCACAAGCAACGAAGTTTATTATACGGACGATTGGACGAAGGGCAAGAACTTTTTTAAGAAATTTTCCGACCCAGTCATTGGGGACGTTCTTAAACGACTAGTCATTCAAGAACGTCCCCAACGACTACATGAAAGCGCCCCCAAGCGGATGTGCTTGAGGGCGCCTCTTGCTTGACTAGCTTTCGATGTAGTCTTTCAGCTTGCTGCTGCGGCTCGGGTGACGGAGCTTGGCCAGGGTCTTGGACTCGATCTGGCGGATACGCTCGCGCGTGACGCCAAACTCGCGACCGACTTCCTCGAGCGTGCGGGGATGTCCGTCAACGAGACCAAAGCGCAGCTCGATAACCTTGCGCTCACGATCGGCAAGCGAATCGAGCACCTGGGTGAGCTGCTCCTGCAGCATGGAGAAGCTGGCGGCATCGGGCGGAACGATAGCCTGGGAGTCCTCGATGAAGTCGCCCAGCTGGGAATCCTCTTCCTCACCGATCGGGGTCTCGAGCGACACAGGCTCCTGCGAAATCTTCTGGATCTCGCGGACGCGGTCGGCGCTCATGTCCATCTCGGCACCGATCTCCTCAGGGGTCGGGTCGCGACCCAGATCCTGGAGGAGCTGGCGTTGCACGCGGACGAGCTTGTTGATGGTCTCGACCATGTGCACGGGAATACGGATGGTACGGGCCTGGTCGGCAATAGCGCGCGTAATGGCCTGACGGATCCACCACGTGGCGTACGTGGAGAACTTAAAGCCCTTCTGGTAGTCGAACTTCTCGACGGCGCGGATCAGACCGAGGTTGCCCTCCTGGATCAGATCCAGGAACAGCATGCCACGGCCGACATAGCGCTTGGCGATGGAGACGACCAGACGCAGGTTTGCGCTGATGAGCGCCTGCTTGGCCTCAAGACCAACATTCTCAATACGCGTAAGTCGACGCATCTCGGAGCGTGTGAGTTCAATCTCGCCTGCATCGGCAGCCTCGAGCTTCTCGGTAGCCTCGAGACCGGCCTCGATCTTCATGGCCAGATCGACCTCTTCAGATGCGGTCAGCAGGTCGACCTTACCGATCTCCTTGAGGTACATACGAACCGGGTCGCCGGTCAGCATCACCGTGGAGGCATCGATGCCGCGCACGCGCGAACGCGAACGGGACGTGCGCACGGTGCGCTTCTTCTTGCTCTTGGAAGAGCCCATCTCGGCATCGGCCTGGCGGGCCATCTTAAGCTCGTGATCGTCAAGCGAGCCGGAATCGTGCTCGTCATCGTCGAAATCGTCGGTATCGTTATCGTCATCGTCGACGTCCATCGGGGCGTCGTCGTTTCCGCTCGCGGAGATAATCTGGATGCCGCTGTTGCGCAGCGCGGAATACACCGCGTTGAGCTGCTCATCAGTAACATCGATATCCTTCAGGGCGACCTGAATCTCGTCCTCGGTTACCGAAGTCCTGTTTGAGCCGTTGCCCATGAGCTTTGCAACGTAGGATTCCAGCCCAGTACCCGTGCTCTCAGTCTTTTTTGGCACAGATTCTCCCTTCGTAGTCCACAGGACTCAATACTTTAGCACACACGTAGACGTCTATACCCAAAATAAAGACAGTATATAGGCGAGAATACGCTGGTTGACCACAACATCTAGGCCTGATCGGCACCTGCGGTCTCCAAACCGATCAAACGGAACGGGTCGGCCACGCCACCGATCGACTTTTGGAGCTCGCGCTGGCGCTGCGAATCTTGCATCGCCTGCATCGTCAGCACGCGACGGGCCTCATCGTCGAGTGAACGGTCCTGGCGCAACTTGGCCTGCGCGGCTCGCATGCGACGTTTGATGGTGTAGAGCTCGAGCGTATCGAGCATAAAGACGATGTTCGTCTCGGTCGGGTGCTTGCTCGTCGCCGAAATGCGCCCGGCGCTGACAAGGGAGGCCGCCTCGGGACACACCGCGCGCGCCGCATCCATGCAGGCCGCAGGATCGGTGCCCGGCGGCGTCGCCAGCACGGCCCACGCAATGGACTCGTGACGCGGATCGACCCACTCGATAGAACAAATGCGATCGGCATACGTGCGGAACAAATCGGGGTAGCTCGTGAGCATCGTCAGCAGCTCGCGCTCCCCCGCCAGGGATTTCCGCTCCAGATCGGTCAAAACAACCGGCATCGACGGAGCTGCCGCCGCGCTTGAACTATCGACAACGGACGCAGCGCTTTCCACCCCCGCCGGCACATCGATTGGTGGCAGATCCTCGTCGACCTCAACCGGCGCGGCCCCATAGGCATCAAGCGGAACGTAGTCGTACGGGTCCTCCTCGACCGGTGCGGACACCGGCGGCGTCGCACCCGCGGCCCAGGCACTGCGAGACGTCCCCTGCGAACCAGACGCCCGACCGCTCGCACTGCCCGCGCGCTCAGCTTGCGCGCGTTGACGCTCGTAGTTCTGCTCACGACGGCGCTCCGCATCCTCGCGCTTAGCGACATCGCGAAACACACGGCCCGAACTCGCGCGCACGGTCTCCAGGTCCAAACCCAACAGGTCGGCAATCTGAATAAAGTACGTGTCGATCATATAGCTGTCGCGCAGCGGATAGATGAGCGTCAGCGCATCCTCGAGCGCTTTGGCGCGACCGCCCGGCGTGGTAATGTCGCTCGACTCCTGCAGCGAACGATAGACAAAGTCCATGAGGGGCTCGGCCGCGTCAATGCGCGCCTGCAGTGCCTCGCCACCATGCGCCGCGATGAACTCCATGGGGTCGTTGCCGTCAGGCAGCACCACGCAGCGCAGGTCCATCGAATCCTGCTCGATAAACTGAATCGCGCGGCGCGCGGCCTTTTGACCGGCGGCGTCGCCATCGAACATATATACAATGCGCTTGGCAAAGCGGGTGAGTGTCTTAACGTGGTGTTCCGTCAGCGCCGTGCCCAGCGTGGCGACGACGTTTTTGATCCCTGCCTCCCAGCAGGCGATGCAGTCGGTATACCCCTCCACCACGATGGCGGTATCCTGCGCAACGATAAACTCCTTGGCCCAGTTAAAGCCGTAGAGGTTTCGCTTTTTATGAAACACGCTCGTCTCGGCGGTGTTGAGGTACTTGGGCTGACCATCGCCCATGATGCGCCCGCCAAAGGCGATATTGTGACCCTGCTCATCAAAGATGGGAAACATCACACGGTCGTAAAAGCGGTCCGCGAGCTGTCCGCGCCCGCGGCTCACGGCCACGTTGGCGTCGATCATCTCCTGCGGGGTAAAGCCCGCCTGAGACAGGTGCGAAACCAGCGCGTTGCGACCCGGCGCAAAACCCAGGCAGTAGCGTCGACAGACATCGCCACCCATACCGCGGCTGGCAAAGTACTCGCGCGGACGGCTGTCCTTACCGCGCATAAGCATGGTGTGGTAGAACTGAGCCGTCTCAGCGCACAGGTCATAGATGCGGGCACGCTTGGTGCCTCGATCGCGCTGCGCACCGGTATCGTGCAGTTCAATGCCCGCACGGTCGGCCAAATAGCGGATCGACTCGGGAAAACTCAGGTTCTCGCGCTTCATGATATAGGTAAAGACGTCGCCGCCCTCGCCGCAGCCAAAACAGTGCCACACCTGCGTAGCAGGGATAATGTGAAACGATGGGGTCTTTTCGCCATGAAACGGGCAGCAGCCCCAAAACTCATGGCCGCGGGGCTTGAGCTCAACCGTTTCCTGCACGATGGCAACCAAGTCTGACGCCGCGCGTACCTGATCTTTTTCCTCATCGCTAATCACGGATACTCACCCCCTGCTCACCCAAGTTATGACGGATATCGTCGATATTACCCTCGACGGTCGCGATAAGCTCGTCCAGGGAATCGAACACGCGAGACGGACGCAGCCAGCGCGTAAACGCCAGCGACACGGAAGCGCCATACAGGTCGCCCGCATAGCCGATCAAGTTGGCCTCGAGATGCGCCGAGGCGGCATCATCGGCATAGGTCGGCGGCAGGCCGACGTTAACGGCAGCAGGCCATACGGTATCGTCGACCAGCACCAGACCCTCATAGACGCCATCGGCAGGCACTTGGATGCCGTCGAGCACCTGGATGTTTGCCGTGGGAAAGCCCATGTCGGAGCCCTCGTGACGGCCAGCCGCCACAACGCCGCGCAGCATATAGGGACGGCCGAGAAGCTCTGCGGCCAGCTCCACATGACCCTGACCCAGCTCATGGCGGATGCGCGTGGCGCAGATGGTCTGCCCGTTAACGCAGAGCAGGTCGTGACCGTAAACGTCAACCCCACGCTCAGTGCCCCAGGCGCGCATCTCGGCAACGCCCGAAGCGCCGCCGCGGCCGAGCCTAAAGTCGCTGCCTACACGAATGGAGCGAATGTCGACAACGCGCGACAACAGCGCCAGAAACCCGACATGGTCGAGTGCCGCCACGGCGGACGTAAAGGGGACGGCCACCACCGCATCGACCCCAGTTTGAGCCAGGGCATGCAGGCGGTCGGCCGTCGTCATCAATTTTTGGGCGGGCGACGGACTCACCACGACGTCCGGATCAGGATCGAAGGTGACCACGACCGCTTTGCTGCCGTGATCATGTGCATCGCGAATAACCGCTTCGATCAGCTCTTGGTGCCCACGATGCACGCCATCAAACACGCCAATGGCGATCGACGCGGCACCCAAGAACTCGCACCCATCAAATGCATCGGCAGAAACGATACGGGCCTCATCCAACTCACCCGCGAAAAAGATACGCGCGAGCTCGCGGGGCGCCAGCATCATCGAACACCGCCGATCGCCTGCGGAAAGACGTGCTCCATAACAAAACGGCCGCCCTCGATACGAGCAAGCGCCTTCAATCCCCCATCGAGCACGAGCGCGAATGGCGCCTTCGCCGTATCGAAGTCCGCAAGCGCACGTTCAACGGGAACGCGGCGGCCACAAAGCAGGTCGTCTGCAAGATTACCCGGCAAATCGACACGCGTGGCACCTAGGGCGGCGATGGGATCCAGAGCGAAACCGGCAGCGGTCTCGGCAGAGAGCTCCTCTACCGCATGACAGGCGCCAATGGAAACCACGCCGGAGGCCGTACGGCGCAGCGCGGAAATATGTGCAGCGCTATCGCAGGCACGACCCAGATCGCGAGCGAGCGCGCGAATGTAGGTGCCTTTGCTTACCGAAAACGCCACGGTCCAGACGCACGTATCGCCCTCGCCGCCCACGGCGATCAGGTCGGCGGCATAGACCTCGACGGGGCGCGGGGGCAACTCAACCGCATTGCCCTCGCGAGCACTCTTATAGGCGCGAACGCCATTGACCGAGATGGCCGAAAAAGCTGGCGGCACCTGCAACTGCGGGCCAAGCATAGCGGCCAGCTGCTCACGGGCGTAAGCGAAATCGTGCAGCTCGGGGGCAACGGGCACCGTGCGAACGGCCTCGCCCTCCGCGTCATCGGTGTTGGTCTCGACGCCAAACGAAATGTCGGCGACATAACTTTTGGTATCGAGAGTTAGCATGCCCAGCAGACGGGTCGCCTGGCCCACGCCCACCACCATGACACCCGAGGCCATGGGGTCGAGCGTACCGGCATGGCCGATGCGTCGCTCATGGAGAGCGCGTCGGCACTGCGATACCACGTCGTGGGACGTACAGCCCACCGGCTTATCGACGGCGAGCAGCATATTCAATTGAGAAGGCGTACGACGAGCCATGTACCATCCAAAAAGTTAGAGCTCGACGGTCACCGAAGCGGGATCCTCCCCCACCAGCTCGGCCAGCATGGGAAGTGCCACGGCGAGCGTCTCGCGAATCGTTCCGTTGTTGGAAAAGCCGGCGGCGGCATGATGCCCGCCACCGCCAAAGTTGGCAGCGATCTCGGACACATCGAGGTCACCCTTGGAGCGCAGGTTGCCGCGCACCTTGGTATCGCCCTCGATGCCCTTTAGGAACAGGCAGACCTCAACGCCCATCACTGAACGCACCACATCGACCAGACCGTCGCACTCATCCGAAGTGACGCCGCAGGCCTCGAGGTCGCTCTGGTACGCATAACTATATGCCACGCGACCGTGCGCCACGGTCTTGATACGACCCATAACGATGGACTTGAGATGCAAGAACTCTACGCGCATGCTCTGGTAGACCTCGAGCGCGACGCGCGCCGGATCGGCACCGTGCGCGACCAGGCGCGAGGCGGCATGGAACGCAGCAGCATCGGCGTTTTGGTACTGAAAACGACCGGTATCGGTCACCAGGCCGCACAGCAGGCAGGTCGCGACACCGTTGCGAGCCACAATGCCGCAATTGTCCAAAAAGCGGTCGATGATCATGGCGCAGGCCGCGGCGCCGACGCACCTCAGGCTCAGCTCGGCAAATTCCTCGCGCGCCGGATGGTGATCGAAGCACACCACATGCGACGAGCGGCGGAGCACCTCGGCGGAGTTGTTCAGACGCTCGACGACCGGCACGTCCACCGAGATGAACAGATCCGGATTGCCGGTATACGCAGATGCCGGCACCAGACGGTCGGCGCCCTCCATAAAGCGGTAGATGCGCGGAACCGGGTCATCGTCTGCCAGCAGCAGGGCAATGTCCTTGTTGGGGAAAAACTTAATAAGCGATAAGCCCAGACCCAGCACGGAGCCCAGGGCGTCACCATCGGGAGACGTATGTCCCGAAATCGCAATGGAGGACGCACCCTCGATGAGCTCGAGGATGCGTCGCTGAATATCTGCAGACTCGCACGATGCGAGGTCGGCGGAATTACTCATCTAAAGCTGCCTCCTGGGCGGCATCCGCTATGGGATAGCCGTCCTCGTCCTTTTCGATCGCAAGCGTGGCGGGAACGTTTTCCAGCGCGCGCGTGATGCGCTCGGCCTCATCGGTCGAGCGATCGATGCGAAAATCGAGCTCGGGCGTGACGCGCCAATCGAGCGAGCGGGCCAACAGGCTACGAATGCGGCCCTTGGCGCTGGCGAGCGCCTCCATGACCTCCTCGTAGCGGCTCGCGTCGCACGACACGTACACGCGCGCGAACGAACGGTCCACCGCGACCTCGACCGCGGTCAAGGTGACCAGGTCGAGACGCGGATCGGAAACCTCAAAGAGCAGGATATAACCGAGCTTCTCGCGAAGCTGCTCGCCCAGACGGCGGGTTGCCTGCGTTTGCTTCATAGCGCTACCCCCTACTCGGTACGGGCAACCTGGTCGATGCGGTAGCCCTCAATGGTGTCGCCAGGCTTGATGTCCTGGAAGTTCTCCAGGCCAATACCGCCCTCGGAGCCGCTCTTGAGGCTCTTGGCCTCGTCCTTGTAGTGGCGCATCGAGGCGATTTTACCGTTGAAGACCACGATGCCGTCGCGCACCAGGCGCACAGAATCGGTCGCGGCGATCTCGCCCTCTTCGACGCGGACACCGGCGGCGATACCAACCTTGGGCACCTTGAAGGTGTCCAGAACGGTCGCAGTACCCGTGGAGACCTCGACCTCGGTGGGCTTGAGCATACCGATGCGGGCAGCGTCGAGGTCCTCGAGGCACTTGTAGATGACGTCGTAGCAACGGATCTCGACGCCCTCGCGCTCGGCAGCGGAGCGGGCCTTGCCGTCGGGGCGCACGCCAAAGCCAATGATGATGGCATTGGAGGCGTCTGCCAGGACGACGTCGGTCTCATTGATGGCACCGACCGCGGAGTGGATCGTGTTGATGCGCACCTCGGACTGGTCCATCTTGTCGAGCGAGTCCTGAAGGGCCTCGATAGAACCCTGAACGTCGGCCTTGATGATCAGGTTGAGCTCCTTGACCTCGGCGTCGGCGATGGTCTCGAAGAGGTTCTCGAGCGTCACGTGCTTCACGCGGCTCTGCTCCTCGATACGGGCCTTGAGCGAACGCTCGTCGGCCAGCGCACGCGCCTCGCGCTCGTCCTCGAACACGCGGAACTCATCGCCGGCGTTGGGGACGGACTGCAGGCCCAAGATCTCAACGGCGTCGGAGGGACCGGCCTCGGTGACGGCGTTGCCCTTGGGGTCGAGCATGGCACGGACGCGGCCATAGGTGAGGCCGGCGACCAGCGTGTCGCCCACGCGCAGGGTACCGCGGGTCACGAGCACGGTGGCAACCGAGCCGCGGCCCTTGTCGAGCTTAGCCTCGAGGACGTTGCCCGATGCGAACGTATCGGGGTTGGCCTTGAGCTCGAGCACGTCGGCCTGGAGCAGCACGGTCTCGAGCAGGTCGTCGATACCGATCTTCTGCTTGGCCGAGATGTTGACGAACATGTTCTGTCCGCCCCACTCCTCGGGGATGATGCCGTACTCGGTGAGCTCCTGGCGCACGCGGTCGGGGTTGGCACCCGGCTTATCGATCTTGTTGACGGCGACGACGATGGGTACGCCGGCGGCCTTGGCGTGGTTGATCGACTCGATGGTCTGGGGCATGACGCCGTCGTCGGCAGCCACGATCAGAATGACGATGTCGGTCACCTTGGCGCCGCGGGCACGCATGGCCGTAAAGGTGGCGTGACCGGGGGTATCGATGAAGGTGATCTTGCGGTCGTTGATCATGACCTGCGAAGCGCCGATGGCCTGCGTAATGCCGCCCGCCTCGCCGGCAGCGACGCCGGTGTGACGGATGGCGTCGAGCAGCGAAGTCTTGCCGTGGTCGACGTGACCCATGACGGTGACGACCGGGGCACGCGGCTTAAGGTCGGCGGGATCGTCGTAGAACGAGAAGGTGTTCTCCTCCTCGGGGGTAATGATCTTGATCTGACGACCCAGGTCGTCGGCAACGAGCTCGACGAGGTCGTCGGACATGGACTGCGTCATGGTAAGCGGCGTGCCCAGCAGGAACAGGCGCTTGATGATGTCGTTGGCCGGAACGTCGAGCGCCTCGGCGAGCTCCTGGACGGTAACGCCCTGGGAGACCTTGATGGCGTCGAGGTCCTCGGGGTTCACGCCCTGGGCCAGCGCCTCCTCAATCTTGCGCTCTTCCTGAGCCTTTGCGGCCTCGCGCTCGCGCTTCTCCTTGCGCTTTTTGCGGCGACCAGTGGACTCGCGAGAGGCCTCCTCGACGGCGGCACGAGCCTCCTCGAGCACCTTCTCGCGGCTGTACTCCTCGGCCTCGCGAGCCATGCGGCTGTAGTGGTCCTCTTCGCTGTTGTGACCGCCCTTGCGCTTCTTGCCCTTGCCCTGCTTGTCGGGGTTGGGGAAGTCCATGCCGGCAGCGACGTTGTTGCTGGCGTTGGTGCGATGGCTGTGGGGACGGCTCTCGGAGGCGTTGCGATCGGAGTTGTTGTCGGAGGCGTTGCGATCGTTACGACGGCCACCGCGACGGTCGTTGGTGCCACCACGACGGTTGCCGCGCTCGGCAGCGCGCTCGGCCTTGGCCTTCTCCTCGGCGTCCTTCTTCTCCTTGAGCACGGTCTCCTGTGCGGCGATCTGGTCGAGCAGAGAGCGGAAACGCGAACCGGAGTCGGAAGCGGGAACGGCGCGGCGCTGGGCCTCACGGGCAGCCTCCTCCTTCTCGCGGGCAAGGCGCTCCTGCTCGGCCTTCTTCTTAGCCTCGGCCTCGGCGCGGGCGGCCTCCTCGGCAGCCTGGGCGGCGGCGAACTGGCGGCGCTCCTCCTCGCGTGCCTTCTCGGCGGCGATGCGCTCGCGCTCTGCCTCGGCAGCGCGTGCTGCCTCCTCGGCGGCAGCGGCCTGCTCCTCGGCCAGCTTGGCGGCCTCGACTTCCTGGGCGCGGGCCTCGATCACCGAGGCGAGCTGCTTGCGGACCATGGCGACGTATGCGTCCTCCAGAGCGGAGGAAGCGGACTTAGCGGGAATCTTCATTTCGGCGAGATGACCCATCAGTTCCTTGGAGGTCATGCCGAACTCTTTGGCCAGGGTGGACACACGGACTTTTGCCATATGACTTCACCTACCCTTTCTGGCACCTTGGGTGCCTAGAGACTGAACGAGCGTGGGGTATGCGCTGGGACCCGCCCGGCGCGACCGCGCGCTAGATCAGGTCCTCCGCATCATCGAAGGCGTCGGTGTCGTGGACACCGCAGAAACGGGAGCCGGGACGGGCCTGGTTGCGGCACTGGATGCCGTCCTCGGACACGAACTCGCAGCGACGGACGTCCTCGTCCTCCTCGTCACCGATCAGGTCGGCGGCGGGCTCCTCGTGAACGGGAACATTCTTGAGGATGTCGGCGGCAAGGGTCTCGGACTTAATGTCGATGTGCCAGCCGGTCAGGCGCGCGGCGAGGCGGGCATTCTGGCCCTCCTTGCCGATGGCGAGGGACAGCTGGTCATCGGGCACGATGACGCCGGCGTAGGCCTTCTCCTCGTCGATAAGGACGCGGGTGACCTTGGCAGGCGACAGGGCGTTGGCGACGTAGACGGCCGGATCGGCATCCCACAGGATGACGTCGACGCGCTCGCCACGGAGCTCGCCCACGACGGCGCGAACACGGCTGCCCTTAGGGCCGACGCAGGCGCCCACGGGATCCAGGCGATCGTCGAGCGAGTGGACGGCGACCTTAGAGCGCTGACCGGGCTCGCGGGCGATCGACTTGATCTGGACGGTGCCCTCATAGATCTCGGGCACCTCCTGCTCAAACAGACGACGCATGAGCTCGGGGTGGGTACGGGAGATGACAATCGGCGGACGGCTGTGCTCGCCACGGACCGGCTGCAGGTTGGAGTTGGGGTCGCGAACGTCGATGATTACGGCCTTGATATGCTGGTTGTGCAGGTAGCGCTCGCCCATCGGACGCTCGTTGCGCTCGTTCTCGTAACGCCGCTGGTCGAAGTGCGGAAGCTCGGCCTCGACGCCCTCGCGAATCTTGACGATCGTGAAGTCGGGCGTGGACTGCAGCACGGTACCGCTGATGAGGTCACCGATGCGGCCGGAGAACTCCTCGTAGATCTGCTCGCGGGCGGAGTTGCGTACGATAGCGTTGATCTCGGCCTTTGCGTGCTGGGCGGCGATGCGGCTCGTGTTCTTGGGAGTGACGTCGATCTCCTCGAACTCGGTGAAGTTGCCCTCCTCGTCCATGGAATCGTCGATCGGCTCCAGACGGTAGACGTAGATCTTGCCGGTGGTGCGGTCGATGGTCACCTTGGCGCCCCACTCAAGATGCAGGATCTCGGCATAGCTCTTGGCGAGCGACTGCTCCAGGCGGTCGATCAGGTAGAGCTGGTCGATGTGCTTCTCCTGGCAAAGCTCCATCAGGGCGGACATCATGTCGGATGCTGCCATCTTACTTTCCTTCCTTCACGGGCTTGAAGTCATAGGTGGGCTTCAACTTGCACTTTTTAACATCAGAGAAATCGAGGGTGACGGACTCGCCGTCCTCGAGCTCGAGGGTCACGTTCGTCTCGGTGGCGGCGGCAATCTTGCCGGCGTACTTGCGACAGCCCTCGGTGGCGGTGGAGGTGAGCTCGCAGTTCTCGCCCACAAAGCGGGCAAAGTCACTCGGGCGGCGCAGCGGGCGCGCCATACCCGGGCTCGACACCTCGAGCGTATAGCTCGAAGAGATGGGGTCGAGCTCCTCAATCACATTGCCGACCCATTTGGTGTTGGCCGTGACGTCATTGAGCGACAGGCTCTGACCCTCGGCACCCTCGATACGCACACGCACGCAGGGGGCCTTGGTGGCACCCACGAGCTCAACGTCGACGATGTCGACATCGTGCTGGGGAGCAACGGCCTCGAGCGCGTCGATGATCGCCTGCTCGGTCTTGGTCTTGACCATTGCGGCACCTCCATCCATACAAAAAAGAAGCGGGGCCGAAACCCCACTTCTTTCAATTTCAACTTCATTTGCAAGCAAACTATACCAATACCTGCGCAAACGTGCAACCACAACACAAACCCGCAGGTCAGCGTGAGCACAGGTTCTCCACAAGAAATGGATAATTGGGTATTGTCGCAAGTATCCATAACCAAAAAGAGGGGCGACTCCCTGCGAAATCGTCCCTCGCTTTTACATGTCAGCTATGCGTGCAGCGCTTACTTGACCACCAGGTTAACCAGCTTGCCAGGCACGCAGATGGCCTTGACGACCGTCTTGCCCTCGAGCCACTTGGCGACAGCGACCTCCGCGGCAGCCTGTATCTCCTCGTTGGAGGCGTCGCGGGCGACGTCGATGCGGCCACGGACCTTGCCGAGAACCTGTACGACGATCTGCACCGTGTCCTCGATGGACTCGGCCAGGTCGAACTCGGGCCAGGCGGCAGTGTAGGCATTGCCCTCACAGCCGAGGGCCTCGTGCCACAGCTCGTCGGCCCAGAACGGGCAGATGGGGGCAAGGACGCTCACGATGTCCTTGGCCACGCCGTAGCACAGAGCCTTGTCGCGGTCAGCACCCTCGGTGGCGTTGAGATAGGCGCTCGCCGCGTTGACGAGCTCCATGACGGCCGAGATGGCGGTGTTGAACTGGCCGCGGTCGAAGTCCTCGGTGCACTTGGCGATGGTGCGGTGACGCTCGCGATAGAGCTTCATCGCGACCTCGTCGAGCGCGGACTTGTCAAAGGCCACGTTGGCGTCGCCGGACTGGACGAGCTGCCACACGATACGCCAGGCGCGCTTAATGAAGCGGTTAGCGCCCTCGACGGCCTTGGGATCCCAGTCGAAGTCCTTCTCGGGCGGGGCGATAAACAGGATTGCCAGACGCATGGTGTCGGCGCCGTAAGGCTCGATGACCGAGCTCGGGGGCACGACGTTGCCCTTGGACTTGGACATGGTGTCGCCGTTCTCGTCCTTGACCATGCCCTGGCACAGCAGGTTGGTGAAGGGCTCGTCAACGCTCAGTAGACCGAGGTCGCGCAGGGCCTTGGTAAAGAAGCGGCTGTAGAGCAGGTGCAAAATGGCATGCTCGATGCCGCCGATGTAGTTATCGACGGGCATCCAACGGTCGGCAGCCTCGCGGGAGAAGGGCAGCTCGGTGTTGTGCGGGTCGGTATAGCGCAGGTAATACCAGCTGGAGCAGGTGAAGGTATCCATGGTATCGGTCTCACGCTTGGCCGGGCGACCGCAGACCGGGCAGGTGGTCTCGTAGAACTCCTTGCACTCGGCGAGGGTCTCGCCGGCGCCCAGGTCCAGATTCTCGGGCAGCGTCACCGGCAGCTGGTCCTCGGGCACGGGCACGATGCCGCAGTGCTCGCAGTGAATGGCCGGGATGGGGTTGCCCCAGTAGCGCTGGCGGCTGATGAGCCAGTCGCGCAGACGGAACTCGACCTTGCGACGGCCGCAGCCCATGGCCTCGAGGTCGGCCACGATCGCAGCCTCGCCCTCGGAGTGCTTGCCGCCGCGCATGCCGGTGTACTTGCCGGACTGGACGAGCGTGCCCTCGGCAGCGTGGGCGCAATCCCAGTCGACGGTCTCGGCATGGAAGGTATCGATGGTCTCGCCGCTAGCCTCAACGGCAGCGCGATCGTCATCGTCCAGGATGATCGACACGATCGGCAGATCGTACTTGCGGGCGAACTCAAAGTCGCGCTGGTCGCCGCAGGGAACGGCCATGACGGCGCCGGTGCCGTAGTCGGCAACGACATAATCGGCAACCCACACGGGAACCTTCTCGCCGTTGACGGGGTTCACCACGTAGCGGCCGGTAAAGGCACCGTGCTTCTCGAGGGTGCCCTGGGCACGCTCGACGGCAGAGATGTGTTTGGAGTCCTCGACGATCTTGGTGACGGCCTCCTCGTACTCCGTGCCCTCGACGAGCTCGTGCAGACGGGCGTACTCGGGAGCCAGGACAAAGAAGGAGACACCGAAGAGCGTGTCGGCACGCGTGGTAAAGACGGTGATCTTGCCCTCGTCGCCCTCGATGGGCTCGCCATCCTTGTCGCACAGGGTAAAGTCGACCTCGGCGCCCTCGGAGCGGCCGATCCAGTTGGCCTGCATCTGCTTGACGCGCTCGGGCCAGCCGGGGAGCTTCTCCAGATCATCGAGCAGCTCCTGGGAGTACTCGGTAATCTTGAAGTACCACTGCTCCAGGTCGCGCTTCTCGGGCTCGGTGCCGCAGCGCCAGCACTTACCCTCGGTGACCTGCTCGTTGGCCAGAACGGTCTTGCAGGTGGGGCACCAGTTGACCGGGTTCTTCTTACGGTAGACCAGGCCCTTTTCCCACAGCTTCTCAAAGATCCACTGGCCCCAGCGGTAATAGTCGGGGCTGCAGGTCTTGACCATGCGATCCAGATCGTAGGAGAAGCCCATGCGCTTCATCGTGGAAAGTGCCTGATCCATGTTCTTATACGTCCAGGCGGCAGCCTGTGTGTTGTGCTTGATGGCGGCGTTCTCGGCGGGCAGGCCAAAGGCGTCAAAGCCGATGGGATGCAGCACGTCGTAGCCGCGCATGCGGGCCTGACGGGCCATGGCATCGCCGATGGTATAGTTGCGCGCGTGGCCCATGTGCAGGTCGCCCGACGGATACGGGAACATCTCGAGCACGTACTTCTTGGGCTTGCTGTCGTCGGTGTCGACGGCAAAGAGGTTGGAGTCCTCCCAGGCCTTCATCCACTTGGACTCAATGGCCTGCGCGTCGTAGACAGGGATCTCGTCCTTATGATTTGTGCAATCGCACATATCAGCTC
>DBFBKG010000146.1:0-4627 GCA_048203815.1 Collinsella sp.
GGCGCTCACGACCTCGTGCGTGGCGCTGTCTGCGGGCATTACCGCACTGCCGGGTGATACGGGAACGCCGGTTGCCGAGCAGCTCGCACAGCTTTCAGGCAACCTTGGTATCGTGCTTGCCGTGCTATACCTAGAGAAATATTTGCTCACGATTTTGTGGTCGGTTGGCCTGGGCATCTTAATCCCGTTTGCGTTGGTGCTCTTTGCGGTGTCGCTCGGCATTCACGGGCGCTGGAGCACGAGCACTGTCCTGCGCCGTGTGGCGACGCGCGTGCTGGTGGTTGCCGTGATCGGCATGGCGCTCGTGCCCGCGAGCGTATGGGTGTCGCAGAAGGTCGATGAAACGTATCGCGTAAGTATTGAGCAAGCTGAGCAAAAGGCTGCGGACGCTGCGGACGCGGCCGACGCCACGGACAAGTCAGTCGAGACCAGCTCAAAATCGAACAAGAAAAAATCCGAGGCCACGGAGTCCAAAAACGTGCTCGAGCAGTTGACTGATGGGGCCTCGAACCTGGTCACGTCGGTGACCAGCGGCGCCAAGCAGATGACCGATGAAATTGTGCAGCAAGTGACCGATCTCATCGAAGGCGTCATTGTGATGATCGTGACCTCGTGCGTTATCCCGCTGCTGGTGCTCGCGGCGTTTCTGTGGCTGGGACACACGCTACTGGGGATTGATATTTCCGGCCCGGCGAACTATTTGACGGGTCGTTTCTTGAGCGCTCCTTCCAAGCACGCCAAAAAGGGCGGGCAGTCCGAGTAGCTAAAACAGCTGTATATACCGAGGAATACCGCCGAAGGGCGGCCGAGACACGTTCTTGGCCGCCCTTTTGTTTGTTGAACACACGGCCGCTACGTCCGCGCCCGGCCCAAACGGTCAGCAATCACCTGTGAACGGTATTTGTTCAAAAAAGAACAAAGATAAACAAATAGTTGTTGCAGTTACTGTTCGAATGTGTTCAAATAAACATGAACAGTGAAGAACCGCACATTCAGATGCCCGGACCTGAACGCGATTCAACACTTCCAAACAGAAACTACGCACCTGCGTATCTCTCAAGGAGGATGTCATGAGGGTTGTAATCGCTTCCGATGCCGACGGTATGTCGATGAAGGAGTCCATCAAGGAGATGCTCATCGCCGACGGTCACGAGGTCGTCGACTATTCCGAGACCCCTGCCGCGGACTTTGTCGATTCCGCGACCGCCGTTGCCAAGGACCTGCTGGAGCACAAGGATTCCCAGGGCTTCGCATTCGATAAGTACGGCGTCGGCTCCTATATGGCCGCCGTCAAGATTAAGGGCATGGTCGTCGCCAACATTTCCGACGAGCGTTCCGCCTACATGACCCGCGAGCACAACGGCTCGCGCATGGTCACCATGGGCCCGGGCGTTGTGGGCACCGAGGTCGCCAAGAAGATCGCCCGCGAGTTCCTGCGCGCCCAGTACGCCGGCGGCCGTCACCAGATCCGTGTCGACATGCTCAACAAGATGGCCTAACGAGAGCCACCGAGAACTCGAACTTCTACCTCAACTTGTGAATTCAGACGAAAGGACGTTCTGATGAAGAAGACCATCGCAATCGGTTGCGACCATATCGTTACGGACGAGAAGATCTATCTGGCCGACCGCCTGGAGCAGGCTGGCTACAAGGTGCTCGACTGCGGCACCTACAGCCACACCCGTACGCACTATCCCATCTACGGTAAGGCCGTGGGCGAGGCTGTTGCCAGCGGCAAGGCCGACTTTGGCGTGGCCCTGTGCGGCACCGGCATCGGCATCACCAACGCCGTCAACAAGGTTCCCGGCGCCCGCTGCGCCCTGGTCCGCGACATGACCTCTGCCCTGTATGCCCGTCGCGAGCTCAACGCCAACATCGTGGGCTTTGGCGGCAAGATCACCGGCGAGTTCCTGATGGCCGATATCATGCTTGCCTTCCTGGAGGAGCCCTACGAGAAGACTCCCGAGCACGATGCCCTGATCGCCAAGATCGATGCCTGCAACAAGGCCGACGCCGAGGCTCAGGCCGACCCGCACTTCTTTGACGAGTTCCTCGAGAAGTGGGACCGCGGCGAATACCACGACTAAGGAGGTTCCGGCGTTCTACCGAACGCCAGACCAGTCGACGCTGCGAAGCCATCTGGCGGGCAATCTGCCGTTCAGCTTCGACGGCATGACCAGAAGGTCAATGCCGTCTCGCTTCGCGGCACCTTGCCTCGTCAGTTGGCTTCTCGCTGACGTTGGTGCTATCTGCAGAATTACCTCTGCTGAAATATGCTGCCTTAAGGTCCAAATGACGGCTCGCGTTTCTGTGAGGGGGCGCGGGCCGGTTTTCTATCAGCCCTATTGACTTGGCGGGCTGTCGTAAGAAAGGGAAGGCTCCTATGGAGTTTGTTCTTGATAACGGTTCTATCCGCGTAGCACTGAGCACGGCGGGCGGCTCGTTCACCTCAATTGTGGCCGACGGTCGCGAGTATCTGTGGCAGGGCGATCCGGCGGTGTGGTCGGGCCAGGCACCTATTTGCTTCCCGATCTGCGGCGGTCTTCGTGACGGTCGCGCAATGACCATGGGCGGCCGCGAGGTAAAGCTCGCCCGCCACGGCTTTGCGCGCAAACAGGAGTGGAAGCTCGAGGAACAGAGCGACAACATGGTTGCGCTGAGCCTAAGCTCTACCGACCATGCCGAGTTGCTCGAGCAGTACCCGTATCCGTTTAAGATCGTTGCTCGTTACACGATCGATTCGGAAAAGGTGGCCGTGTCGTACGAGGTGACCAATGAGGGCACCGAGGACATGCCGTTCTTTGTGGGCGGTCACCCTGGCTTTAAGTGCCCGCTCGACGAGGGCGAGTCCTATGACGACTACGAGCTTCGTTTTGAGCAGCGTGAGGCCACCGACCTCTGCACTGCCGTTCCCTCGACGGGCCTGATTGATGTTGAGCATCGCAGCAAGAACCCGATGGTTGGCCATGACCTGCCGCTGACCCACGAACTCTTTGACTTCGCAGAGACCATCTTTGACGTGCTCGAGAGCCACGTGGTTACGCTTACCAAGAAAACCGAGGACAAGGGCGTGCGCCTGACGTTCCCCGATATGCCATACCTGATTGTGTGGAGCAAGCCCGAGGGCGACTTTGTGGCCGTGGAACCGTGGGGCGGCCTGTCCACCTGCTCCGACGAGGACGATATTCTGGAGCACAAGCGCGGCTGCCTGGTGGCCAAGCCGGGAGAGACCGTCACCCGCGGCTTTGAGATCGAGATCCTTTAACGAGCTATCGTATGTTTGGGGCGGGTTATGCCGCCCCGGAACAGGAGTTCAACATGATTCTGACCGTTACCATGAACCCGTCGATTGATACGCGCTATCAGCTCGACAAGCTGATCATCGACGATGTTAACCGTGTGACACCCGAAAAGACCGCTGGCGGCAAGGGCCTCAACGTGAGTCGCGTGCTGCTGCAGCTGGGTGACGACGTGCTCGCGACCGGCCTGCTCGGCGGCCACATGGGTGCCTATATGGCCGAGCTTATGGATGCCGACGGCGTCAAGAACGACTTTGTGCCTATTGCCGGTGAGACGCGCATCTGCCTGAATATCCTGCACGAGGGTAATCAGACCGAGCTGCTGGAGAGCGGCCCGCAGATCGCCCCGGCCGAGCTCGAGGCCTTTACGGCCAAGTTCGCCGAGCTCGCAGCGAAGGCGGACGTCGTGACGCTTTCGGGCTCGCTGCCGCGTGGCGTCGATGCCGGCTACTATGCCGAGCTCGTCAAGATCGCCGAGGAGGCGGGCGCCAAGGTGCTGCTCGACACCTCGGGCGCATCGCTGGAGGCCGCGCTGGAGTCCGACGCTAAGCCTGAGCTCGTAAAGCCCAACCTGACCGAGATTAACGGCCTGCTGGGTACGTCCTTTACGACCGATGATGTCGATGCCCTGCGCGAGGCGCTTGCCGCCGATGACCGTTTTGCCGGTATCCCCTGGGTTGTCGTTTCGATGGGCGCTGCCGGTTCGGTGGGCTTCCATGAGGGCCGCGCGTTCCGCGCCAAGACGCCCGCGATTGCGGCTGTGAACGCGACGGGTTCCGGTGACTCGACCATCGCCGGCTTTGCGCATGCCATTGCGGCTGGTGCCGATGACGTCACGGTGCTCAAGACCGCCAATACCTGCGGCAAGCTCAACGCTATGGATCCCAAGACCGGCCACCTGGTCATGGATCGCTGGGACGAGATCTACAACAACGTTGAAGTAACGGAGCTTTAGAGTTACGCGGTTTTACCAAACCGCGTAACGGCGCGACGCTGCAAACGCCCCTAAGCGGCAATCTGACGTTCAATCGTCGGGCATGACCAAAAGGTCAATGCCCTCCTCTTTCACGTCACCTTGCTCGCTTAGGGGCGTTTTCGCTGTCGTTGCCAAGACACTGGCGTTGCCTTGGTCGCAAGTAGTCATTGGGGACGCTCTTTAATGACTAGTCGTTTAAGAACGCCCCTTAAGAATGACCCCAATGACTACACTCAAAAACGGCGCCCGCCGGCGATGTTGCCGGCGGGCGCCGTTGTCTTGAAGACGAAATGAACCGTTTTCCTCCGTCCCCAAGGGATCATTACAACGAGTTGATGAAGCGCTGCTGGGC
>DBFBKG010000147.1:0-4838 GCA_048203815.1 Collinsella sp.
CAACTCGTCCGGTCTCGGGCGCATCGCCCCTTGCCGGATTCAGATTCGACAAGGGGCGACCATTGTGCAATCGCAAGAAGATGACGGGGCGGAATGTCAATCCTGGTCTAACAGAGCCTAACAGAATCATTACTTTAGCGGTGGCCTTCGTTGCCGTCGTCGTCCTCGCGCTGCCGGTGACCGCGCTGGCCGGCGAGACAGGTCAGTTCACGGCTTCCGCACCGCAGTCCGTTTCCTATAACGGCCAGGAGCACCACTTCAAGAGCACCGTCAAGGACAAGAACGGCAAGGAGCTCGTTGAGGGTACGGATTTCGTCCGCCGGTACTACTACACAGACCAGCGCAGCTGGAATCCCTCGAGCGAGACCGAGTGGAAGGATTCCGACGATGGAATGACTGCCGCCGGCTTCGTGTGGGAGAACATTCACGGCATCGGCAAGTACGAGGACTACGCCGACAACTCAATTCGCCACAGCGTCTGGACGCAGTATCAGCTCAAAGTCCCGAACGTGACCATGCAGGAGGGCGAGGAAAAGCCCTCCCTCGCCGCCGACCTCAACGTGCTGAGCGGCAACCCCAACAACCCCCTCAACCTTTCCGACTTCATCCTCAGCTGCGATGACGCCGAAAAGGCCAACTACGCACCCGGCGAGTACAACATCACCGTCGCCACCGACCCCGAAAAGATTCCCGCGCCTTACACCAGCAACTCTACGCAAACCCGCACGGGCATCGGCAGCCTCGACTACGAGGGCTACCACTACTATCAGCTCGTCGGCGACGACACCAGCGGCTTTGTTCAGGTCCAAGTTATCCCCGGCAAGCTCACCATCACCCCCGCTTACACCCAAGTAAACGTAACCGTCGCTTGGAAGGACTCCTCCAACAAGGACGGTATCCGCCCGAGCGCCGAGGACTTCGCCAAGTACCTCACGCTCACCGCTGACGGCGAGCCCATCGACGCGCAGGCCGTCATTGTGGAGAACGGCGACACCTACAACGTCGTCTTCGACAACGTCCGCAAGTACGCCTACAACAAGGAGGGCGTCCGCCACGAGATCGCCTACCAGGTGACCCAGGCGAACATCGACGGCTACACCACGGACAACGCGACCGTTGGCAACGAGGGCACCATAACGAACACCCACGAGATTGCTGCCGCTCCCGCCGAGAAGCCCTCAACCGAGAAGCCCGCTGCAAAGAAGACCTCTCGCAAGGCTCTTCCCCAGACCGGCGACCAGAGCGCAAATGCCCTCGCCGTCGTCGCACTCGGTGCGACCGCCCTCGGCGCCGCCGTCGTCATGAAGAAGCGCAACGAGCTCTAAGCCGCGCACTTCTTGCCATTGAATGGAGCCCCGTCGGATATTCCGGCGGGGCTTTCTGCTTTGCGCAACCAACGATTGCTTGGCAGCCCGCGTACCCGCGGCCATACTTAGGCCAACGAACAAACCCGCAGGAAGGAGCCATCATGGCATTCGCAGACAAGCTCGTCGCCATCCGCCGGGCGCACAATCTCACGCAGGAAGGCCTCGCCGCCAAGCTCTTCGTCACACGCCAAGCCATCAGCCGTTGGGAGCGCGGCGAAGTCACCCCGGGCATCGACATGATGAAGCTCATTGCCGCCGTAACCGGCGAGCCACTATCTCATCTGCTCGAAATGCCCGAGTACTATTGCCAGAGCTGCGGCATGATACTCACGCCCGACGACTGCGGCACCGATGCTGCGGGCGTCGCGACCGATCATTACTGCAAGTGGTGCTACGACCACGGCCAGTACACCTACGACACCACGATGGAGGCAATGATCGAGGACTGTGCCCCGCGCCTGGCGCAAAACACCGGCATGTCGCTCGACGAAGCCGTCTCGCTCATGGGCGCCGTCCTGCCGCAACTGGAGCGCTGGCGCTCCGTGCAGGAAAACGAAGAGCGCTACGGCGCCGAGGCGCGTGCGCGCTATGGCGATGAGGCTATCGATGCGGCAAACGAAGCGCTGCTGGACATGGACCCCGAGACATGGAACGACATGAAGGAACTTGAACGCGCTGTTCTGGGCCAGCTTTCGATTGCCATGGGCATTGACGACCCGGAGAGCAACGAGGCCCGCAAACTCGTCGCGATGCATCGTCGCTGGATTGGTCTCAACTGGGGACGCGAACCCCAAGACGAAGCATACCTGGGCCTCGCCAATAGCTATCTTGCCGACCAGCACTTTGTTGACTACTACGACAAGCCCTGCGACACCGGGGCCACGGCGTTTCTGGTCCAGGCCATCGAGTCGTCGTTGACGCGCGCATAGACCGCGGCGGCTTTGGGTATTTCAATCAAAACCGCAACCGATTGGAGACCTATGGCTACTGATCACGAACTCGCGCTCTACGTTATGACCGGCTGCCCGTATTGCATAAAGGTCAAGCGATTCCTTGCCGATAACGGTGTGACCATTCCTGAACGCAATATCTCGACCGATTCCGATGCCGAGCAGACGCTTATCGCCGTCGGCGGAAAACGCCAGGTTCCCTGCCTGTTCATTGATGGAGAGCCGCTCTACGAATCGAACGACATCATCGCATGGGTACAGGAGAACCTGCTCTAGTGCGCGCATCCCGCCCGTCCCATAGTCATTGGGGACGCCCTTAAATGACCAGTCGTTAAAGAACGTCCCCGATGACTAGCTAGTCGTTAAAGAACGTCCCCAACGGCTAACTAGCCGTGGAAGCGGGCAATGGGCGCAAGCGGCTGTTCGCGAAAGACACGATCGACGGCAGCGCGGTATTCGTCGACCTTTTTAGTCTTGCGCACGAGCTTGTGAACGGTAGCGGGGTCGGCGAAGGCGCATTTGGCGTAGAACCACCACTCCTTCATGCGAAAGACCGCGTTACCGCCAATCTCTTCTGCATATGCCGCAAACAGCGTGTCATGGAAACGATGCAGTTCGGCTGCCGTGGCAGCAGGGCCGCCCTTGACCATGCGAGCCAGCGCGGGGTTCGCAAGCAAGCCACGCCCCAACATCACATGGCGCGTGCCGGGATAGGCCTCCACCAGCGCATCCATATCCTCAAGATCAAAAATATCGCCGTTATAGGCAACCGGGAACGGCGCACGCTCCAGCGTCTCGCCATAAAACTCTTTGCGCGGCGAGCCCGCATAACGGTCCTTCTGCACGCGCGGATGCACGATCAGCTCTGCCAGCGGCATGCGGCAATATAGATCGAGTACGCGCTCGTATTCGTCGTCGCTCTCCAACCCCAACCTGGTCTTGACCGATACCGGCAGCGGAGAGCGCTCACACACGTCACTCAAGAACACCTCAAGTTCGTCGAGATTACGCAAGAAACCCGAGCCCTTGCCCTTGGCGACAACCGTCCCCGAGGGGCAACCCAAGTTGAGATTGACCTCGCGATAGCCCATGTCGGCGAGCACCTGTGCCGCCCACACAAACTCGTCCGCGTTCTTGGACATCAGCTGAGGCACCACGTTGAGCCCCTGGTTATTGGCAGGATCGATCTCCTTAAACGCCTTGCCGCCAAAGCGGTTTCCCACCCGCGGCGGCGGCAAAAACGGCGTGTAATAGCAATCGAGCGCACCGAAGCACTCCGCATGCACGCGACGGAACACATGCCCGGTAATCCCCTCCATGGGGGCCAGCGAAAGGATCATCTACTCTTCTCTCATATCACCACAACAAAGGGGCCGTCCCTTTGTCGCATGCATTATGCCTTGCGCTTCAGGCGATTCACAAGGAAGAGGTAGCTACTGAACGATGACCACCCTCCAGCCGCACCCCATACAACGAGGTCTAATACTTTTCCCGAGAAGTGAACGAGTGAAAACGGGCCCCGAAGCATCTGCACTTTCGAGATGCAATTTCCTGCGGTTTTGCCAGCCAAATCCTACGGGTTTGACGTCTAAAAATGTCGATGCTTCGGAGGCCCAAGTATGGCCGTTCACTTCTCGGAAAAGTATTAGACCTCGATTTACATGCCACTCAATGTGACAAAGTGGCTGCTCCTTTGTCACATTCGATGAAAAAGGGCACCGATGTTAGTCGATGCCCCAAAGCGGCTGCAGGTTAAGCCCTACAGCGTATGTCTAAGACGAATCGAACTATTCGTCCCAGGAGAGGTTCTTACCAGTCTTTTTTGCCAGCAGCAAGAACAGGCCGATAATAACGTTGCATGCGATGCAGAAGATGAAGACGCCCTGGAAGGAGCCGACAAGCTCATAGACCTTCATCATAACGGGCATGCCAAAGGCGCCGACGATATAGCCCACGGAGCAGATCAGCGCGAAGATGCGACCGAAATCGCGGGAGCCAAAGACATCCATAACCAAAACGGTCAGGGCAGTGCCAGCGATGACGTACATTACGTCGTTCACGCCTGCTGCGAGGATGCTGAGCGTCGAGTTGCCGCTGCTCATCATGAGCATGACAAAGGAGAGGATGGAGACAGCGAGCCAGCCCAGAATGGCCTTCGTGCTGCCGAACCTATCGCAAGTGGTGCCGACGATCGGATTGAGGAACAGATCGAAGAGCGATGCAGCGGATACCATGAAGCCGCCCACCATGGGGCTAAAACCAACCTCGGAAGCATACGTCGGGAAGAGCTGGTTCATGCAGCAAGTGAGCTGAACGAGACAGAGGAAGCCGATGCAGAAGAAGAAGGCAGGCGACTTAATGGCGCGCGCATAGCTAACGCCACGCGTGCTATCCTCGGTCGTCTCCTCGGTCTCGGTGACCGTCTCGCCCTCGACGTAGCCATAGGGCAGCATGCCCTTGTCCTGAGGCTTGTAGCGGATGATCAGAATGGAAGCTGGGAGAATGAGCACTGCGGAAACAC
>DBFBKG010000148.1:0-4042 GCA_048203815.1 Collinsella sp.
CTGAGGCAGCACAAAGGCCTCGTAAGCTTTGACCAGTGCGTAGGCGACACTAGCGGTAAAGATGATTGCTGCAAAAATGGCGACAAACGTAGGCACGGCAAAACGGCCGATCTGCCGACGCTGCATCATAAAGGCCGCAAAGGACATATGCTCAGAGGGCGCCGGAGAAGCGCTCTCTGCGCGAGATGCAGCAGGATCGCTCGTCGCTTTTCTATCAGCAGGCGCCTTTGGTGTACCTGAAAGAAGCGGCTGCTGAGCATTCGCCGGCGCATCATCCACATCCAACGGTTTTCCGCATGCGGAACAGTATCGCGCCCCGTCTTTGATCTTTGCCCCGCAGCTTGCGCAGTACATATATCCCCCCCCTAGAACTTCAGCATATCGAAACGATAGTCCACAGCCTGCAAACAGAAAAGGCCCAGGACAATTTGCTCGACTGTAAACCTTTTCTTTCACCTTTCAAATTCGCCTGACCCCACGCGGAAGGCATGCGACGGGCTACTTGCTAGGCGCGAGCCATGTGCAGCTTGATTGCCTTGAAGATGATGTTGGCAACCGAGACGATAGGCCAAAGTGCCACCATCGTCATCGGGGCTAATTCGGGAACAACCGGAACCGCTCCGTGAATCACGCTGCCCAACCAGTAAAAAAGCATCAGAACAACGACAGGAAGGCCCACGAGAACCACAAGTTCGATTAGCATAATCGTGATACCGATAATGCCGCCACCATAGACAAAGGGAAGCCTTACACCGCTGCGGTACAGCGAGATAATTACCTTCCAGGGACCAATCAGAAGCAGCCCCAGCAGAATCATATAGTCGAGCCCCAGTGAGCCCCCTCCCAGCACGTAATTGAAAAAGAGCACATAGAGCAACGAAATCACTGACGCTCGCGTAAGGGACCCGATGGACTCGCGAAGTGAATCTTGCAGGCAAGCAGCGGCCTCTGCATCCTCCGCCGCTTGAAACTGAGCCTCGACAGACTGGCTCTCAATCGGCCGGGCCTCGACGTAAATCGCGTCTCCCGCCGTGCTGGCCGCAGCCGCGACTGTAGGCGTTCCGCACACGCCGCAGAACTTGGCGCCGTCGTTAATCTCTGCTCCACACTGTTTGCAATGCATGATCGGGTCCTTTCTCGTTACCCCTTTTCTTGACGATCACAAGATACGATTGGCCGTTTATCCGATATAGAGATTTTGACCGGGTAATTTTCCTAAACGTGCTACGCTATTAAACCTTCAGCTAGAGACAGGGGTAACAATGTTTGAGTTCTCCCAAACACGCACCGTTGAAGGTTCGATTCCGTTTAAGAAAGTCAACCTCATAGAGAACGAACCCAATAGGCCCGTTGGCGAGGCCCAGCTTGTCTTTGAACTCTACATGCCCACCGAGCTGGCCGGCAGCAAAAGCAACGAAGGGTCCGCACACAGCGAGCGCCATGCCGATCTGATCAGGCTGGCATCATGCATCGAACCCACCGCCGTTAAAGAGCAACCCTTCCGCGCAAGCCTCTTTAACGTACTTGATTACGCCGAACAGACCGGGCCGCTTTTTGGCAAGCACGCAATAGAATCCGTACGCGATTGGGCCAATGCCGCGATGGCAGCACTTATTGCCATGCGCATCCAGGAATACCTCAACGGGAGCTGCACCATCGCAAAGGTCTCCGCATTGGAAAGAATCGAGAAATCAGTGGTAACCTGCGCGGCAAACGGGTCATCCTTCAAGATCTACACCACTATCCTGAGGGCGGGCGGAGATTATACCGACTCATTCAAAAGCCTGCCCATCGTGCGCAAAATCGAATCCGATGCGGGATATTTCTACGCCTTTATGTTTATGATCGACGAGGAAGAATCCCTCGTTGCACTCAACGTGCTCTCTTTTGAACACGAGCTCACCGCTAATGACTTCAGTGTTTTGCAGGCGATGTTCTACATGGACGAAGACTCCAGCTCGGAGATTTCAGCGCGACTCAAGGTCAGCAATAGCGAGGAGAGCTTCTATGTAATCGACCCTCAAGCAGATATCCAGGAGCGCCGCGAAGAACTTGACAACGATGACCGCGATGCACTCACCGCTTTGGTGCAGGCGCTCGTGATCTCGCATCTCTCGGGCGCGCACGTGGATGTGTTCCAGGGCAACGAGTCCACAGGGTTCCTCTCCTTTGACAGCTATCTCTCGTGGCTCTGGTTTGATTTTTCGCGCAAGCTGAGCACCGTCAAAATTGGCTATTGCGAGCAGTGCGGACGCGCCTACTCACTTGCCGGGCATCGTGGCGTCAAACGGCACTACTGCAGCGATCGATGCAAGACCGATGCCAAAAACGAGCGCACGCGCAAGGAGACGGCGAAGATACGTGAGTCGTTTGGAACGGGCGCCAGCGTACGCGACATCGCCAACGAGATAGAACGTCCCGCGGCCTACGTGCGCTCGCAGCTCAATAAATGGACCAAGCTCAAGCACGATCTGGATGAAGACATTGAGTCAAACGGCTTTGACAGCTCCGAGCTACTCAAACGCTGCACCATTGAGAAGCTCGACCTCAACAACCTCCTCAACGCCAAGCGCAAAAAGCAGATTCAGGACTATGCCAAACTCAAGCGCCTCGTTAAGTAGAAGCGCTGTCATTTCTTCTCCGTCCGACTGGAAAATTGCTCACATACGTGTTAGTACTATATATGTTAGTAACACGCATATGAGCGAGGCATGCCATGTTTGTCGGACGCCAGAGTGAGCTTGAGTCCCTAGAAACCGCTTATCAAAAGGGTTCCTTCCAGTTTGCCGTAGTCTACGGAAGGCGCCGCGTGGGCAAAACAAGCCTGCTTCGCGCTTTTACGCAGGATAAGCCCAGTGTGATCTTCTTTACCGGGCAGCAAACCGTTGCAAGCGAAAACCTTGCGCTGCTCAGCCGCGAGATGCTTGGTGATAGTGCCGCAGGAGCAGCATTCCCTTCCATCCAGGTTGCACTCGAGTCCGTCTTTGAACGCGCCAAAGCGGAGCAAGTCATTCTGGTCATTGACGAGTATCCTTACCTCGCCGAGAGCGACCCGGGCGTGTCGTCGTGTCTGCAAACGCTTATCGACCGACACAAAGACAAGAGCAACCTGTTCTTGGTGCTCTGCGGATCGTCCATGAGTTTTATGGAACACCAGGTGCTAGGACACCAAAGTCCTCTCTATGGGCGCCGCACCATGCAGTTGCGCATCGACCCCTTTGTCGTTTTCGATGTAGCGCAAATGCTTCCCGATGCACCCATCGAGAGAATTATCGAGCTGTATTCCGTTGTCGGCGGCATGCCGCTCTATTTATCGCAGCTTGATAGCACGCGCTCCACGCAATGGAACCTTGAGCACGCTCTGTTGCGCCAAGATGCGTTTCTGTACGCCGAGCCCCAGAACTATCTGTTGCAGGAAGTCCGAAGCCCGGCTATCTACAATGGCGTCATAGCCGCCATCGCTAACGGCTGTGTACGTCCCAAGGAAATCGCCGATGTCACCCGACTCGCAACGCCACAAGTCGCGCGATTACTCGACGCATTGATTGATCTGCGAATCGTTGAACGCGTCACGCCCGTTGCCAAAGCAACAAAACGTCAGGTGGTCTATCGAATCTGCGATAACCTGTTCAGGTTTTGGTATCGATTTGTTCCGCAGTACACGGGAACAATTGAAGAGGGGCTCGGAGCCGCTGTTGCCGCGCGTATCGTCAAGCGCGATTTGTCTACCTTCGTGGGCCCCACATTTGAAGAGGTATGCCGCCAGTGGTTGATACGACAGGTCGTTGAGGGCGAGCTGGATGTACTGCCCAAGGCAATCGGCTCTTGGTGGGGCACTAACCCGGCAACGCGTCACCAAGAAGAGATTGACATTGTATTAGAGGATGCCGATGGCGAGCTCGTCGTTGGCGAGTGCAAATGGAGAAACGAGCCCGTAGATACCGACGTTCTTGAAACACTCGAGCGGCGCAGTGCGCTGCTGGGCCGGCCGATCAAACAGTATTACTTGTTTAGCAAGGGTGGATTTAGCGAAGCGTGTCAA
>DBFBKG010000149.1:0-7709 GCA_048203815.1 Collinsella sp.
TGGTTTTTATTTGCATCGGGATTAACCTGCCTTGCGAATTGACCACTCCCCCACGCCCGTCAGGCGCTGGATCTGACGGATTGAAAGGCCGGCCCTCCGCATTGCAGCCAAAATCTCGTTTCGTTTGATTTTATCGAGAGCCTTGACATCGGATAGCTCGCTCAGACCGAACGAGCGAATCAGTGATAACCCCACATCCAGGGCTTCATCCTCATCGATGCGCCCACCCGTTGGTGGACGAACGACCACACCATTCGATGCGCCCATAAAAGCCTGATAGTCACGAACGCGCGGAAACGCAAAGCGAACAAACGCTAAATCGACCGTCGCAATAGCCGGGTCGCGTTCAACATAATCCAGATGGCTGCTCCATCGATACTCATCGAACAGACAAATCCCGGCCTTTTGCGGATTGAAATGCACATATCGAATAGCATCGAGAAGATACTCATCGCTCAAAATAGGAGCGCTCGAAAATCTGTCCTGAAAAACATGGCCGACATGCCCATGCCGACGGTTATACCATGTCGCGTAGCAAGACATGACAAGATGCATGACCTCGCTCACGTTATCATCGGGATCGCTTACAACAAGATGCACATGGTTGCCCATCAGACACCAAGCGATAAGTTTGATGTTGAATCGTAATACCGAGGACCGAACAAGTGACAGCAGCCGCTTCCTGTCTTCATCATCCTCAAACAGGAGCTGTTTGCCGTTGCCTCTCATCGTAATATGATACAGGCCAATCTGCGATTTCTGCCGCGGTTTTCTTGACATGGGCATCTCCTTGCTCTCATATCAAAACATACCGCCGCAGCGCATGCAAAGCAGCGAGAATCTACTCACCGATTATGCCGTCCACCTGCCGAAATGTCATCTATTGCTAAACGAAAATATGCTTAGATACACTTGAGCAACGAACGAATGCGTGAGCAAGCAAAAACCACCACAAAGGTGCCTGTCCCCTTTGTGGTGGTTTTCGTTTATACGGAGTTTAGGGGCGGACCTGGCCGGTGCCGCGGAGCTTGTATTTGTAGGTGGTGAGGGCCTCGGCGGCAAAGGGGCCGCGGGCGTGGAGCTTTTGGGTCGAGATGCCGATCTCGGCACCCAGGCCAAACTCGCCGCCGTCAGTGAAGCGCGTGCTGGCGTTGGCGTACACGGCCGAGGCATCGACCGCATCCAGGAAGCGCTCGCAAGCGTCTGCGTCCTCGGCAACGATGGCTTCGGAGTGCATGGTGCCGTAGCGGTTGATGTGTGCGATGGCCTCGTCCTCGTTCGCCACGACCTTCACGCTCATCTCGAGCGCCAGATACTCGCGGCCCCAGTCTTCCTCGGTCGCGGCCACGTAGTCGTCGCCCTCGGCAAGACCGGCGTCGGCGCATGCGGCGCACGTGGCCTCGTCGCCGTGAATGAGCACGCCGTGGTCGTGCAGCACGGCAACGACTGCGGGCAGGAAGCGATCAGCAACGGCACGGTCGACCAGCAGCGACTCAGCGGCATTGCACACGCCCACGCGCTGGGTCTTGGCATTGACGATAATGTTGAACGCCTTGTCAAAGTCGGCGGATTCATGCACGTAGATATGGCAGTTGCCCGTGCCCGTCTCGATCACCGGCACAAGCGACTCGCGCACGCAGCGCTGGATCAGGCCCGCACCGCCACGCGGAATGAGCACGTCGACGATGCCGCGGAGCTTCATGAGCTCGCCGGTGGCCTCGCGGTCGGTGGACTCGATCATCGAGATAGCCTCGCGCGGGAAACCCTTGGCCTCGAGCGCATCGGCCAGCAGTTCGGCAATCATGGCGCACGAGTGATAGGCCAGCGAACCGCCGCGCAGAATGCAGGCGTTGCCGGTGCGGATGCAGATGCCCGCGGCATCGGCCGTCACGTTGGGGCGCGCCTCGTAGACCATGGCGACCAGGCCCAGCGGCACGCTCACGCGGGTGAGGTCCACACCGCTTGCAAGCACGCGGTGGTCGAGCACGCTGCCGACAGGATCGGGCAGCTCGGCGAGCTTCTCCAGGCCGGCGGCCATGCCCTCGACGCGCTCGGGCGTCAGCAACAGGCGATCGAGAAGCCCCGCCGAAGTCCCCGCATCGCGTGCAGCAGACATATCGAGCTCGTTGGCGGCAACGATGGAATCGACACCGTCGCGCAGCGCTGTGGCCATGGCGCGCACGGCCTCCTGACGCTGCTCATCGCTCGCCGTGGCAAGCGATGCCGACGCTGCCTTGGCGGCAACGGCAAGATCGTGGACATACGTGGCTATATCGACCGACATGGGCGGCCCTTTCTCTTAGTAGTTTGCCCACCATGGTAGCCGATTTGTGCATGCCCTCGCGCGCGGCGGTAGAATTGGTCAATCCGAAACACCGCAACGAACGGAAGTACCGCATGGCCCTCATCACTTCGTACCACGTCCCCGGCCTCTATGTCGAGGACCACAGCATCGACGTCCCCCTTGACTGGCGCGGCCTGGAGCCGATGCTGTTGGCCGTCGGCAGCACCATGCGCCGTGGCGCCATGCCGGCACCCATCGCCGGCGCGCCCGAGAGCATCAAGCTCTTCTACCGCGTGGTTTGCGCGCCCGACCGCATCAACGACGATCTACCGCTGCTCCTGTTTTTGCAGGGCGGCCCCGGCGGCGAGAGTCCGCGTCCGCTCTCGCCCACGAGTGATGGTTGGATTGAGGAGGCCGTCAAGCACTTCCGCGTCGTCCTGCCCGACCAGCGCGGCACCGGGCGCAGCAGCTGTGTAGACGGGCGTACGATCGCGGCTCTAGGCGAGCGCGCGACGGCGGCCGGCTCCGATGCCGCACGCTCGCAGGCGGACTTCCTCAAGCGCCACCTCGCCAGCTCCATCGTGCGCGATTTTGAGTACCTGCGCCTCGTGGGCTTTGGCGGCAAGCCGTGGGTCACGCTCGGCCAAAGCTACGGCGGCTTTTTGACATTGAGCTATCTGTCGCTCTTCCCCGAGGGCGTGGCGGCGAGCTTTACCTGTGGTGGCATCCCCCACGTCCCGGCGAGCGCCAGCGAGGTCTACGCGCACACCTTCCCGCGTATGGCCGCCAAGACGCAGCAGTATTACGGCCGCTACCCCGCCGATGCCGAGCGCGTGGCGGCGCTGGCCGATGCGATCGAGGAGCAAAAGCCCGTACTGCCCGACGGCTCGCCAATGACGGTGGAGCGCCTACAGCTTATGGGCAGCGACTTTGGCATGAAGCCGAGCTTTGAGCGCATGCACTGGATTATCGATCACGCGTTTGTTGACGGCGACGGCACGCTGAGCTGCGGTGCCTCAGTATCCGATAGCTTTTTGATGCGCGCTTTCGAGCGCACCAACACGCGCACGAATCCGCTGTACTGGACGCTGCAGGAGTTCATCTACGCCGACGGCGACACCATGCCCATTCGCTGGGCCGCGGCAGAAGAGAAAGCTCATCGTGCCGAGTTCGACGCCCTCGCGCGCCCGCTCATGTTTACCGGAGAGGCCGTGTTCCCGTGGATGTTCGAGCAGATGCCCGAACTTAAGCCCTTCAAGCCCGCGATGGACCTGCTGATGGAAGACACAAGCTGGGACAAGATCTACGACCCGCAGCGACTTGCCTGCAACGAGGTACCACTCCAGGCCGCCGTGTATTTCGACGACATGTACGTGGACTCGGGCATGCAACTCGACACGCTCAGCCGCGTGGGCAACTCGCACGCCTGGGTGACCAACGAGTTCGAACACGACGGCCTGCACGGCAGCGCGGTATTCAAGCACCTCTTCGACGAAGCCCTCAACCGCGGAGACCTGCGCCGGATCTTCTAGCGAAGGAGTGTCCCCAACTGCCGGCACAAAAGGAACGTCCCCAAATGCCGAATAAGTACCGGCAACGACGATGCCGCAGGTAGAGGACGGAAAGCGAAAACGCCCCTAAGCGAGCAAGGTGACGTGAATGAGGAGGGCATTGACCTTGTGGTCATGCCCGACGATTGAACGTCAGATTGCCGCTTAGGAGCGTTTGCAGCGTCAATTGGTTAAGCAAATACAATCAGATTATCTCGATGGATCGCGGGCTTCTCGGCCAGGTCGGCCAGCAGGCGGTTGCTGGCGATCTGGTCCTGGCGGCGGCCCGCCGCAAGCTCCAGCACATCCGAATCAGCCTCGGCGATACCGCGGGCGACAACCATACCGCTCGGGTCGCACACATCGAGCACATCGCCCTCGGCAAACTCGCCATCGACCTCGCGAATACCCACCGCAAGCAGGGAAGATCCACGGCTAACCAGCGCCTTCGCGGCTCCGTCATCGACCGTCACCGAACCATGCGCCTTGTCGCCTAGCGCGATCCACAGCTTGCGGGGCGCAATGTCCAGGCGCTCCGCCGGCGGATCGAACAGGGTTCCCACGCTCTCGCCACGAGCCAAGCGCACGAGCGCATCGGGCTCCTCGCCCGAGCAAATCACGCTCTGAATGCCGGCCGTCATCAAAATGCGGCTCGCGCGGATCTTGGTGATCATGCCGCCGGTGCCCACCGACGTCGAAGAATCGCCCGCCGAGGCAATGATCTTGGCATCGATTTTGCGCACGACCGGGATAAACTCGGCCGTCGGATCCTCATGCGGATTGGCGGTGTAGAGGCCGTCAATGTCCGAAAGCGTCACGCACAGGTCGGCAGAAACCAGGCAGCTCACGAGCGCCGCCAGCGTGTCGTTGTCGCCGAACTTGATCTCGTCGACGGTGACGGTGTCGTTCTCGTTGACGACCGGCACCACGCCCAGCTCCACCAGGCGCAGCAGGGCGTCGCGCGCGTGCAGGTAGGACGTACGGCGCGCCGTGTCGTGGCGCGTGAGCAGCACGAGCGAGGTGAGTAGGTCACGCGCATGGAACTCCTCGTCGTAGGCCGACGAGATGATGCACTGACCGGCCGAGGCGCAGGCCTGCAGACTCGGCAGGTCACCGACCGGCTTGCGGTCGAAGCCCAGCACGGGATAGCCACAGGCAATGGCTCCGGAGCTCACCACGACCAAGCGCCAGCCGAGCTTGCGCAGGGCCGCGGCCTGATCGGCCAGGCCACCGATAAACGCGCGGTTGACCTTACCGTCGGCACCCACCACCGTGGACGAGCCGATCTTTACCACCATCGTTTTATAAGAAGTCGTCATACGTCAAACCAATCGAATGTCGAGCGTTCGGGCGAACGGACGAGCGAGAAAAAGATCTGTTTTCCTCCGTCATATGCGGATCATTCGTCCCCAAGGGATTATTTTGCCCAGGGGAAGGCCGAAGCCGCAGCCATGTTCTTGCGCACGAGCTCGTCGCGTACCCGAGCCAGGCCCTGCTCCATGCCCACCACGTAGGTCTGCGGATACAGAAAACGCTTGTATGCAGCATCCAGATGATCGAGCGCCCAAGCACAGCGCTCGCGCGCATCCTCGATGCCCTCACGCGGAGCCACCGCGCTGCCGTCGCGCACAATCGGCACCAGCAGCTCGCGATACTCAAGCTCGGACACATCGGTCACCAAGGCGGCATCGTTCACGGCCACAAGGGTATTGCCGCGCGCGGCGCCCTCCCCTGCCAGATGGTCCTCGTCATAGATCATGTCGCAGACCGGGCCGCCAAAGCCGTCGTAATAGCGGCGCACACGCTGCACGCCCGGAATCGTGCGCTTGTAGGGCTGCTCGGAGAGCTTCACCACCGGCGTCCACGGGTCCGCATCGCTCGCACGGCGGGCGGAAAGCTTGTACACGCCGCCCAGCGCCGGCTGATCGTAGCAGGTCGCGAGCTTGGTACCCACGCCAAAGCTATCGATGGGTGCGCCCTGGTCGAGCAGCGACTGAATCGTGTACTCGTCAAGGTCGTTGGAGACCGAAATCCCCACATAGGGCAGGCCCTCGGCGTCAAAACGGCCGCGGACATACTTGGACAATTTAGCCAGGTCGCCCGAGTCGATGCGAATGGCCGACAGGCGCTCGCCCGCCGCCTCCATCTCCTTGGCAACCGTAATGGCATGCTCGCAGCCCTCGCGCACGTCGTAGGTGTCAATGAGCAGCGTACAGTTCTTGGGGCTCGACTTGGCAAAGGCGCGGAAGGCCTCGAGCTCGGAATCGAAGCTCATCACCCAGCTGTGCGCATGCGTGCCAAAGACGGGAATACCGTAGCGGCGCCCGGCAAGCACGTTGGACGTAGACGAGCAGCCCGCCACGTAGCTCGCGCGCGCAACAGCCAGGCCGCCATCGGGACCCTGGGCGCGACGCAGGCCAAACTCGGCGACGGGGCGACCATCGGCCGCCAGTACCACGCGCGCCGTCTTGGTGGCGACGAGCGTCTGGAAGCCGACGATGTTGAGCAGCGCGGTCTCGAGCAGCTGGCACTCCAGCGACGGACCAGTGACGCGCACCATGGGCTCGCGCGGAAACACGAGCTCGCCCTCGGGCACGGCGTCAATGTTCACGTGCGCACGGAAGTTGCGCAGGTAGTCGAGGAATGCAGGCTTGAACATCGCGCCGCCGGCAGGGGCCTCAAGCGAGGCGAGGTAGTCGATGTCCTCGGGCGTAAAGCGCAGGTTCTCGACAAGCTCGGGCAGCTCGGCGGTGCCACACATGACGGCATACGCGCTGCCAAAGGGATGGTCGCGGTAAAACGCCGTAAAACAACCCTGCTCATTGGCCTTGCCGCTCTCCCACAGGCCCTGGGCCATAGTGAGTTCGTACAGATCGGCGAGCATTGCGATGTCGGTGGGATGCGAGATGTCGGTCAAAGCCATGGGGCGACCTTTCGGATGTGTTGTGCAGAGGTTGAGGGTTGGGCGAGACGGACGCGTGGGCATGGAGCCCGGCGCGAACAGGTTAGTGCAGGCCCATGCTGCCCGTGATCGTGTAGACCATAAAGACGATAAACGCGATGAGGGCGAGCACGATGATGATTTTTTGAGCCGGAGCCATGCCGGGGATCTCATTCTCGCCCGTAGGCTCCTTGGAGGTGACCATGCGCTGGGCAAAGGTCATCTCGTCACGGCTCGGTTTGGGCTCGACGGACTTGGGACGAGCGGCCTTTTTAGGCTGAGGCTTGGGTGCGGTGGGCGCGGGCTTCGCAGCGGCGGGCTTGGGTGCAGGCGCGGGCTTGGGCGCGGGCGCAGGCTCGGATGCAACCTTCGCAGCGGCCTCCTCGGCCTTCGCGCGCTCGGCACGCAGGGCGGCCAGCTCCTCACGCTCGCGGCGCGCCTCTTCCTGGGCCTCGCGACGAGCCTTCTCGGCGCGGAGCTCTTCCAACTCGGCGCGCTCCTCGGCAGACAGTGGTTGGGACTCAAGCTCGGCCATGGTGCAGCCCTTTCTTTTTAAAAAAAGCCGCCGACACAATGTCAGCGGCTTATCAAATCCAAGGGTGGAGACGAAGGGAGTCGAACCCTCGGCCTCTGCCATGCGACGGCAGCGCTCTCCCAACTGAGCTACGTCCCCAGGACAAGTTGATATTTTACCTACGGCTCGCCAACTGTCAACGCCCAATACCCAGTCTTTTTGGGACGGGGCCATTTTGACTACCTTGCGAGCAAGCGATCCTCCCGATGATTTTTCTGGGACGGGGATTAAAAAATCATTGTGTACCGAATGATTTTTTAAGGCTCTGTTAGACCAGGATTGACATACATGTGTCCCCACGGTGCCATATCGTTGACCCCATAGACCGCGATGATGGGGGCAGCATGAACGCCGAAGACC
>DBFBKG010000150.1:0-3450 GCA_048203815.1 Collinsella sp.
AACAAAGGCCGAAGCTCCGTTGGTGCTTCGGCCTTTTTGCTTGGGATTGAATTGCGCCGCAGGTTGAGCATGCGTCAGCGAAAACGACCCAGAGCGAGCAAGGTGACGTGAAAGAGGAGGGCATTGACCTTCTGGTCATGCCCGACGATTGAACGCCAGATTGCCGCTTAGGGGCGTTTGTAGCGTCGAGCCGTTGCGCGGTTTGGTAAAACCGCGCAACTTCTACAGCTTGCGCAGGCCCTCTTCCAGGCCAGTCTTGCTGTCGGTCTTCTCGTCGCGCATCTTGATGACGTGGGCGGGGACACCGGCCACGACGGCGCCGGCGGGGACGTCCTCGACGCATACGGCACCGGCAGCCACGACGGCGCCCTTGCCCACGCGAACGCCCTCCAGGACCACGGCGTTGGCGCCAATCATGACATCATCCTCGATGATGACGGGCGTGGCGCTGGCGGGCTCAACGACGCCTGCCAGTACGGTGCCGGCGCCGATGTGGCAGTTCTTGCCCACGGTTGCGCGGCCGCCCAGGACGGCGCCCATGTCGATCATGGAGCCCTCGCCGATAACGGAGCCGATGTTGATGATGGCGCCCATCATGATGACGGCGCGGTCGCCGATCTCGACGCGATCGCGGATGATCGCGCCCGGCTCAATGCGGGCGTTGATGCCCTTAAGGTCGAGCATGGGGACGGCGGAGTTGCGGCAGTCATTCTCGACGTCGTAGTAGTCGATGGAGTTGGCATTGGCATCGAGGATGGCCTTGAGCTCATCCCAGTCGCCAAAGACGGTCTTGCCGCGACGACCGCCGTAGACGTGTGCATTGCCCCACTGGACCTTCATGCCCGGTTTCTCGCGCACGTACAGCTTGACGGGCGTCTTTTTGGGCGCAGTGGCGATGTAGTTGATAATCTCCTGTGCATCCATCTCGGCTGCGTTGCTCATATGCTGTTTCTCCTTTGCGTGGATACGGTTGATATCTGGTTAGGCAAACATGACCTGGTCGAACGTATAGAAGCCGGGTTCGCGGGTGACGAGCTTCTGCGCGGCTGCCAAGGCGCCGTTGACAAAGATCTGACGGCTCGTGGCGCGATGCGTGAGCGTGACTTCCTCATCCTGGCCAAAGAAACTCACTTCGTGCACGCCGGCGACAGTACCGCCGCGCAGCGAGTGCATGCCGATCTCCTTGGGGTCGCGCGCGCCGCACATACCCTCGCGGCCATAGACGGGGTGATAGCCTGCCTCGGGCTCGGCCTCGACGACGGCATCGAGCAGCAACTTGGCTGTGCCGCTGGGGGCATCGACCTTTTGGTTGTGGTGTGTCTCGACGATCTCGCAGTCAAAGCCGGGCAGCTCGCGTGTGGCCTGCGCTACCAGATGACGCAGGGCTGCAATACCGATGGAGTAATTGCCCGAGTGCATAACGCGGGCATTCTGGCCCAGCTCGCGCAGGCGGTCCATCTGCTCGGGGGTGTAGCCCGTGGTGCCCGAGACCAACGCGGCGCCCGTGCGCTCGACATAGGCGACGACGGCATCGAAGGTAACGACGTTCGAGAAGTCGATGATGACGTCGGCTGCCGGGGCGTCCTCGAGCTCGGACAGATCAAAACCGATCTGGGCGACGATATCAAAAACGGGCTGACCGGCGGCGTCGACAACGCCCTCGGCGGTAGTGCGGATGAGCGAGCCCATGCGGCCCGTTCCCATAATGACAGTCTTAATCAAGCAGACCAGCTCCCTTCAGAGCATCGGTAAGTGCAGCGCGCGTGTCGTCTGCCATGGGGCACAGCGGCATACGGTAGTTTGCTTCGATCATACCCATCTGAGCGAGCGCTTCTTTAACGGGGATGGGGTTGACCTCGCTAAAGAGGGCGTTGATGAGCGGCTGGCCGGCAATCTGGATGTCGCGGGCGCGCTCCACGTCGCCGTCCAGGTAGGCGCGGCACATGTCATGCACGAGCTGCGGCTGAACGTCGGCCCACACGCTGATGGTGCCCGAGGCGCCCAGGCTCATGAGCGGCACGGTGAGCGCGTCCTCGCCCGAGTACATGCGGAAGTCGTCGGACAGCAGGTGGGCAATCTTGGCCGCGTAGGCGACGTTGCCCGAGGCTTCCTTAATACCCATGATGTTGGGGTGCGCGGCCAAGCGCTCTACGTTGCGCTCGCTGATGCCGCAGCAGCAGCGGCCGGGGATGTTGTACAGGATGCAGGGGATGTCCACGGCATCGGCGACGGTCTTAAAGTGCTGATAGATACCCTCTTCATTGGACTTGTTGTAGTAGGGGGTGATGAGCAGCAGGCCGTCGGCTCCCAAGAGCTGGTAGGTGAGCGACTTGGTGAGCATCGTCTGCGTGGAGTTGGAGCCCGAGCCGGCGATGACGGGGACGCGTCCCGCAACATGCTTGACCACGGCGGCGACGACGGAGTTGTCCTCGTCATCGGTCATCGTGGCGCTCTCGCCGGTGGTGCCCAGGGTGAGGATGGCGTCGGTGCCGTTTTGCAGGTGGAAATCGATAAGGCACTCGAGCGCGTCAAAGTCGACGCTGCCGTCCTTTTTAAACGGCGTGACGAGGGCGACGATCGAGCCCTCGAGGTTGCGGATATCCATGTTCTTCTCCTTCGCTTCCGCGATCTGGATGCGTTTGTTCCATTGGGCGGCGACGGCCAGGCTCTCGTCCTGGGCGCGACGACGAGCGCTTTCGGCACGCGATTTGGCCAGCAGCTCACGGCCGCACGGCAGCACGTCGAGCGTGGCAAAATAATCGCCCGGGCGCTCGGCGCGGCGGATAAGGTCGGCCGAGCCGTCGGGGCGCAGCAGCACCTCGGCGGAGCGCAGGCGGCCGTTGTAGTTGTAGCCCATGGAGTAGCCATGCGCGCCGGTATCGTGGATCACGAGCACATCACCCATGTCGATCTGCGGCAGCTCACGGTCGATGGCGAACTTATCGTTGTTCTCGCACAAGTTGCCCGTGATGTCATACGTGTTCGTGACCGGTGCTGCGGTCTTGTCAGGGCCACCCGGCTGTCCCATTACCGTAATGTGGTGGTAGGCACCATACATAGCGGGACGAATGAGGTCGACGGCACTTGCGTCCACGCCGATATAGTCCTTGTAGATCTGCTTCTCGTGGATGGCCTTGGTGACCAGGCAGCCGTAGGGCCCCATCATAAAGCGGCCCATCTCGGTGCAGATAGCCACATCGCCCATGCCGGCAGGAACCAGGATCTCGTCGTAGGCTGCGTGTACGCCCTCGCCGATGGCGTGGATGTCGTTAGCCTGCTGCTCGGGCAGATAGGGGATACCCACACCGCCGGACAGATTGATAAAGGCGACATGTGCGCCGGTCTCGCGCTCCAGGCGCACGGCAAGTTCAAAGAGGATGCGTGCGAGCTTGGGATAGTAGTCGTTAGTGACGGTGTTACTGGCAAGGAAGGCGTGGATGCCAAAATTCT
>DBFBKG010000151.1:0-5637 GCA_048203815.1 Collinsella sp.
TCAAACCGGCGCGAGCCCACGGCATGGCCGACGATGACCGTCGTTCCCATGGCCAGGCCCACGAGCGTCACGGTAATGATATAGAGCGTCTGCGCGCCATTGCCCACGGCGGTGATGCCGGCGGCGCCGCTAAACTGCCCCATCATGTACAGGTCGGCCATACCATAGAGCATCTGCAAAAAGTACGAGAGCATATAGGGCAGGGCAAAGACCGCGATGGTCTTAAGGACATTGCCGCGTGTGAGGTCGTGTTCCATGGGCGGGGCTTTCTGGCTGGGTTTGTTTACGTACCAGTGTAGTGAAAACCCTACAACGATTGTAGAGTCAAGGCTTATGTTGGCAGTGGGGCGAAAAAAGTCGCGCGCACCATTATTCCGAGTGAATATGGACACACATCACGAGAACTCGCCGCCGGCGCTAACCTTGCAGAAAACGATTTCGGAATACTTGACACCATTATTCGGCGCGCAATAATACGTGCGTTTGCGAACAACGTTTGATGGGGGTTGAACCTGCGTGCGCAATCTCAAAATACTGTTTTCCTATCTAGGGGCATACCGTCGCGATGCCATCCTCGGCGTGTTCTTTGTGTCGGTCGAGACGGTGCTCGAGTTGTTTATCCCGGTCATCATGGCCAACATCATCGATGTGGGCGTGCCTGCGGGTGATATCAACTACATGCTGCTGCAGGGCGCGTACATGTTGGTGTGCGCTGCGCTTTCGCTGGTACTGGGCTTGGGTTATGCCCGCACGTCCGCCCGCGTTGCCTCGGGCCTAGGCGCTAACCTGCGCGAGGCCGAGTACAAAAAGATTCAGACGCTCGCTTTTGGTAACCTGGACAACTACGACGCCAGCTCGCGCGTCACCCGCATGACCATGACATCACCGTTATCCAAAATGCTGTGGGCAACGGCTTTCGCCCTATGGTGCGCGGCCCGGTGACGCTTATCGTCGGCCTTATCTACGCGCTGATGCTGTCGCGCCAGCTCGCCACCGTCTTTGCGATCATCTTGCCCGTGCTAGCAATCGTACTAGGCGCCATCACCTATCGCGTCAGTCCGCTCTACCGCCAACTCCAGACCTCGATGGACCACCTCAACGGCGTGGTACAGGAAGACCTCACCGCCGTGCGTGCCGTCAAGGCCTACGTTCGTACCGAGCACGAGGAGGCCAAGTTCGACACCGTCAATACCGAGCTCGCCGGCACGGCGACCAAGACCTTCGGCAACGCGGTGCTCAACCTGCCGGTGTTTCAGCTGTCGATGTACGTGGCTGCGCTCTCCATCCTGTGGATTGGCGGCCACATGATTCTCGCCGGCAAGCTGGGCGTGGGCTCGCTCACGGGCTTTATGAGCTACGTGCTGCTGATCATGAATTCGCTCATGATGATTTCCAACGTGTTTTTGCTGCTCACGCGCGCTCTTACGAGTGTGGGCCGTATCGCAGAGGTGCTCGATGAGGAGCCCTTTATCGCCAACCCCGCGGGAGACCTCGCGATTGCGGCGCCAGCGGACGGCAGTATCGAGTTTCGCGACGTTTCCTTTAAATACCGCGCGGATGCAGCCGAGGATGTGCTCCAGCATATCGACCTTCGCATCGAGAGCGGCTCGACGGTGGGCATCCTCGGCGGCACGGGCTCGGGCAAGAGCTCGCTTGTGCAGCTGATTGCGCGCCTGTACGACGCCACCGAAGGCGCCGTGCTTGTGGGCGGACACGACGTGCGCGACTACGACCTCGCCGCCTTGCGCGACGCTGTGGGCATTGTGCTGCAAAAGAATGTGCTGTTTACGGGTACCGTGCGCGAGAACCTGCAGTGGGGCAATCCGCAGGCGTCGGACGATGAGCTCCTCGCGGCTTGCCGCGCGGCGTGCGTGGACGAGTTCCTTGATCGCATCGGCGGGCTGGACGGCGAGTTGGGCCAAGGCGGCGCCGGTGTCTCGGGTGGCCAGAAGCAACGCCTGTGCATCGCGCGCACGCTGCTCAAGCATCCGCGCGTGCTCATTTTTGACGACTCCACCAGCGCGGTCGATATGGCGACCGACGCCAAGATTCGCGAGCATATCGCCCAGATTCCCGACACGACGGTGATCATCATCGCCCAGCGTATCGCAAGCGTGATGGATGCCGATCGCATTGTGGTGCTGGATGACGGCCGTGTCCACGGTGTGGGCACGCATGAGGAGTTGCTGGCAGGTGACAACATCTACCAGGAGATTTACGCCTCGCAGATGGAGTTCGCGGGTGATGCGAGCGACGACGGTGATGTCGACGACGCGAACGATCCGTTTTCCTCCGTCGCATACGGATCATCCCTGGAAGGGGGTGAGCGCCATGCCTAAGACTTCCGCTCAGGCTCGTCCGGCCAATCTGCGCCGAACGCTCCGCCGCTTGCTCTCCTACATGGGGCATGCCAAGTTCTCGCTGCTGGCGGTTGGCGTGCTGGCCTCCATCGCCGCCATCGCGAGCCTTGCCGGCACCTATATGGTGCGCCCCATCGTCAACGGCCTGGCCGCGGGCGGCGAGGAGCTGCTCACCAAGCAGGTCATCGTAACGGCGATCATCTACGCCGCGGGCGTGCTCTCGGCTCTAGGCTACTCGCAGATCATGGTGCGCGCGGCCCAACGCGTGGTCTCCGACATCCGCCGTGACCTGTTCGCGCACATTCAGACGCTGCCGCTCAGCTATTTCGACAGTACGCGCTCGGGCGACATCATGAGCTTTTTCACCAATGACGTCGACACCGTCTCCGAGGCGCTCAACAACAGCTTTGCCAACGTGATTCAGGCCGCCATTCAGGTTGTGGGCACCACGGCCATGCTCATCATCCTTAACTGGCAGCTCACGATTATCACGCTCGTGTGCGATGCGGCCATTGTGCTGTATGCGCGCTACTCGGGTGCGCACTCTAAGCGCTTCTTTGCCGCCCAGCAGGCATCGCTTGGCGACCTGGACGGATATATCGAAGAGATGGTCTCGGGCCAAAAGGTCATCAAGGTCTTTAATCGCGAGGCAGCGAATGTCGCCGGCTTCACCTGCCGCAACGATGAGCTTCGCCGCACCGGCACCGCCGCCGTGAGCTATGCCAACTCCATGGTGCCCATGACCGTCGTGATTGGCTACGTCAACTATGCCATCGTCGCCGTGGCGGGCGGCATGCTCTGCATCAACGGCCTGGCCGACGTGGGCGCGCTTGCAAGCTACCTGGTCTTTGTGCGCCAAGCCGCCATGCCCATCAACCAGTTTACGCAGCTCGGCAACTTCTTGCTCAACGCGTTGGCCAGTGCCGAGCGCCTGTTTGCGGCTATGGACCTTAAGCCTGAGGTGGACGAGGGCTGCGTGGAGCTGGTGCAGACGGGCGACGCCGCGTGGGCGTGGAAGATTCCCGAGGGCCAGGGTGTGGGCACGTACGGGCATCTGCACGACGTGGCCGCCGTTGATGAATCGGGTCGTGCGGTGGCAGCCGACGGTACCGAGCTTGTTACCGGTCTGGTCCCGCTCGCCGGCGACGTGCGCTTCCATGCCGTGGACTTTTCTTACGTGCCAGGCACCCGCGTGCTCACGGATCTCAACCTGTTCGCCAAACCGGGGCAAAAGATCGCCTTTGTTGGCTCGACGGGCGCCGGAAAGACGACCATCACCAACCTCATCAACCGCTTCTACGAGGTTGATGACGGCGAGATCACGTACGACGGTATCGACGTCAAGCATATCGCCAAGGCCAGCTTGCGCGGGTCGCTCGGCATTGTGCTACAGGATACGCACCTGTTTAGCGGCACCATTGCGCAGAACATCCGCTTTGGCAAGCTCGACGCGACTGACGAGGAAGTGCGCGCCGCTGCCGAGGCCGCCTGCGCCGACTCGTTTATCCGCCGCTTGCCACAAGGTTACGACACGCTCGTGACCGCGGACGGTGCCAACCTGTCACAGGGCCAACGCCAGCTGCTCGCCATCGCGCGCGTGGCCGTGGCCGATCCGCCGGTGCTCATCTTGGACGAGGCCACGAGCTCCATCGACACGCGCACCGAAAAGCTTATCGAGCGCGGCATGGACCGCATCATGCGCGGCCGCACCACGTTTATGATTGCGCACCGCCTGTCCACGGTTCGCGACGCCGACGCCATCATGGTCCTCGAACACGGCCACATCATCGAGCGCGGCACGCACGAAGAGCTGCTCGCCCAGCACGGCGAGTACTGGCAGCTGGCGCATGGCTTAAAAGAGTTGGATTAACCCGTTCGAGCACGATGCTTTGATCCCTCCGTGCCCCTCGCCTCAAACCATCACAACATTCGACGGTTTTTGCCAAAAACGGGAAAAGCATCGAATGTTGTGATGGTTTTTCTGCCACTCGACCGGGTGGAATCGCTTTCTTGCGCACGAAGGTGTGCGGACCCGTGGGCGGGGGAATAAGGTTGGTTATCCGACTCCATTGGAGGGCTTATGGACCTGCCGATCGTCCTGTCCCATAAGACTGCCTGGCTGTACCACAACGTGGCACGTCCGTCCGAGCCGCTCTCGCGAGCAAGCAGCCTATACGATGAGGACTCGCTTGCTAACGAGGCGGAGCCGACCGCGAGCCTGCCCAAATTGGGACTCGATGCCAAAGGGCTGAGGGCTTCAACGGCAGTTGGGATCGTTGCCGACTATCTGGTTTCGCTCGGTATTCCACGAGAAGAGCTCGATCATATCGACACGCTCGTCAACTTCGATTTTGAGCGCTCGACGCCGGCTGGATTTAGGTGCCACGTGTTTGGAGCGCCGGTACCTCCAAGCCATCTTATCGAGGTGGCGGAGGGCCTTCTGGTGGTTGATGAGGTCATGTGCTTTGTCCAAGCGGGTTCGTGGATGAGCGAGCCCGAGCAGCTGGAATATGGCTACGAAATCTGCGCCCGATACCATTTGAATCATCTGTCGACAGGCGATTATATCGAGATGGGGCAGAGGTATACCGTTGCCGACTTGATTGCTTATTGCAATGAGAACCGATCTCGTCAGGGGGCCATACGCGCGGCCGCCGTGCTCAGGCGCGTGCACGATGGCGCGCGGTCGCCCATGGAGACGGCCACCGCAATTATGGTCGTAGCAAAACGTTCCCAGGGAGGGTTGGGATATGCCAAGATCGAGCTCAACCATCGGGTCGATGTTCCCAACGAGTTCAAGTATCTCGCTAAGGCCGGGTATTTCGAGATCGACGTATATGCGCCTGCGAGCGGTACGGGGATTGAATACAACGGCTCGGACCATCTTGATAAACAGCGCAGCGCGTCGGATGCGGAGCGCATGACCGTGCTGAGCGCGCTGGGCTTTAGGATGATCGTCCTCACCGGGACTCAGTTTGCCCACCAGCTGCAATTGCACCGGGCGATGAACGCCATCGCGCTCGCTATGGACCTTAAGTGCGACCGAAGCGAGACATTCCAGAAACGTCAGAACGACCTGCGAGAGTTCGTGATACGACACTGGAATGGTAGCCTCTAGGGGCGTTCTGGCCCTTCTGCGGGGCGCTGTGGGCAGGCAAACCATCACAACATTCGATGCTTTCCCTCAAAATCGAGAAAACCGTCGAATGTTGTGATGGTTTGGATGCTGAGGATGGGCTTGGGAAGTACATCTTGCTCGAAGTGGCCTGTCCTGTCG
>DBFBKG010000152.1:0-6257 GCA_048203815.1 Collinsella sp.
ATCGCGCACAAGCCCGAGCTCATCTTCTTTGACGAGCCCACGGTGGCGGTCGACCCGCAGAGCCGCAACGCCATCCTGGAGGGCATCTGCCGCCTGCGCGACGAGGGCGCCACGGTGGTGTATACCAGCCATTACATGGAGGAAGTCGAGCAAATCTGCAGCCGCATCATGATCATGGACGGCGGGCGCGTGCTGGCGCAGGGCACCAACGACGAGCTCAAGCGCATGATCCAGATGGGCGAGCGCGTGACCGTCGAGGTCGGCGCCGTCGAGACCGCCACGGTCGAGCGCCTGCGCGCCCTCGAGCACGTGCTCAGCGTCGAGCTGTCCGGCGGCGAGCTCGTCTGCACCTGCGAGGCGAGCCCGCACAACCTGGTGGACATCCTCGACACGCTGCGCGCTGCCGACGTGGCACTCGGCCGCGTGTGGAGCGAACCGCCGACCCTCAACGACGTGTTCCTCGAGATCACCGGCCGCGAGCTGCGCGACTAGGGGGCAGTCATGTTCAACACCATCATCACCACGGTCAAGACGCTGCTGCGCCGGCCGAGCACGTGGGTCTGGGGCGCTCTCTTTCCCATCGCACTTTCCACGATGTTCATGTTTATGTTTGCGAACCTCAGCTCCGACGGCAAGATCGACCCGGTGCCGGTTGCCGTCGTGGCGGACGAGGCTTGGGACGCTTCGACCTTTAAGGGCGCGGCGACGTCGCTTGCCAAGGAAGACAACGATCAGCTGCTCGAGATCCACGAGCTCGACGACGCAGCCGATGCGAACCGTGCGCTTAAGGCCGGCGAGGTTGCGGGCATCTATACGGTCGACGACGCAGGCGTACCCAAGCTCACACTGCTATCGAGCTACGACAGCTCGCGCGCATCATCGGTGCTCACCGATCGCAGCATCCTGGAGACGGTGGCAAGCTCGTATACACAAAATGCCGAGCTCATGTCCCAGATTGCCCAGGACAACCCGGCGGCACTTGCCGACCCCGAGGCGGTTGCGCGCGCCCTGTCGCTCGAGGGCGGCACCCGTCGCGTGAGCCTTACGCGCACCACGCCCGACGGCACGGTCATCTACTATTACGCGCTTTTTGGCCTGGTCGCGATGATGTCTGCCGAGTTTGCCGCCTTGAGCGTCGTCGATTTGCAGCCCAATCTGTCGGGCCTTGGCGCGCGTCGCTGCGTGGGCGGTCTTTCTAAGACGGCGTCGCTGGCCGGCATCTTTGTCGGCTCGTGGCTGGTTTCCTTCGCCTCGATGGCGATCGCAATCGGCTACGTGCGCCTGGTCGTGGGCGTCGACTTTGGCGGGCGCGAGGGGCTGTGTCTGGTGGGCGGCGCCGCTTCCGCGCTTGCCGCCACGGGCCTGGGGCTCTTTGTGGGTACGCTTCCCGTTAAGGGCGGCAAGGCGTCCAAGTCCGGCATCCTTACGGGCTTTGCTACCACGTGCGCCCTGTTCGCCGGCCTCTACGGCGAGCCGGCGATGGCGCTTGCCGACGACGTCGCCCGCGCCTGCCCGGCCGAGTGCTGGCTCAACCCCGTCAAGCTTATCTGCGACATGTTCAACCGCCTGTATTTCTTTGAGGACCTGGGCCCCTTTGCCGTTCGCGCCGGCGCACTGGTCCTTATGGCGCTGCTGTTCGTTGCCGCCGCCACGCTGATCTTTGGAAGGAGCCGCTATGAGCACCTTTAAGACCGCGCTTCGCATGGCGCTCGCGCACCCGTTCTACCTGCTTATCTACACGGTGTTCATTTCGCTGATGGGCGTATTCATCGCGGCATCGGTGAGCTGGAACTCGTCGCAGCTCACCGAGTACAAGCCCTACGATGCCAACGTGATTGTGGTCGACCGCGACGACAGCGACCTTTCGCGTGCGCTTACCAAGCATCTGGGTTCGCGCTTTGAGCTGGTCACGGGCGTCGGCGACGACACCTACGACCTTGCGGACGCGCTCTCCAAGAGCAACAGCGCCAAAGGTAGCGCCGACTGCGTGTTCTTTATCCCGGAGGGGTTTGAGGGCGATCTTGTTGCAGCCGCCCGCGCGGGGGAGTCCCTGCCCAAGCTCGATGTGACCTACGGTGCTGGCACCATGGCGGCGGCGCTTTCGTCTGCCGAGGCCTCGCGCTGGATCTCGCTCGCGGGCGCTGCGGCGGCGCTTGAGCCCGCTGCTTCTAACGGCGACGTTGCCAAGGCCGCTGAACATGCGGCCGCGAAGCGCGCCAAGGTCGAGATCGAGCAGGTCAAGGTCGACTCGACTGCCGCCGCCACGCTCGAGTCGTACTTTAACTTTGGCGCGTACGCGATCATCTCGTCGGTCATCGTGTCGGTGGGACTGGTGTTCTCGGGCATGAACGAGCCCGAGCGTGTGCGCCGCATGGAGGCCGGCCCGGTCTCCGAGCGCCAGCGCTCGCTTGCCGTGTTTGCGGCCGCCGCCGTGCTCACCGTCTGCATCTGGTTCGTGTCGAGCATGATGGGCGTCGTGGGCTTTGCCGGCGCGGTTGCCGAGGTCGGCGTGGGTCGTGTGTGCCTGGCGCTGGCGGCGACGTTTGCCCTGGCGTGCACGCCTCTGGCCGTTGGCTTTGCGCTGTCGAGCCTGGGTGCGCGCGAGGAGCTGCTTAACGGTGTGGGCAACCTGCTTGGCATGCTCATGACGTTTTTGGGCGGCGCTTGGATGCCGCTGTCGCTGATGGGCTCGGCCGTGCAGACGGTGGCGCACTTTGTGCCGACGTATTGGGTGAACGACGCGATTGGCAAGGCGCTCGCTTCGGATCTGACGTCCACCGTGTTGGGTGACATCGCTTGCGACCTGGGCGTCACCGTGCTCTTCGCCGCCGCCATTGCCGCCGTAGGCCTGGCCCTCTCACGCGCCAAATCCCGCGCCTAGTCTGAAATAAATCCTAGGCCTCGCCCCAAAATAGTTCGCCAAGGTTTACTATTACGTTCATAAAGTAGTACGAGGCTAACAACGGGGGATACCATGGCAACGCAGGAAGCCTATGTCCAGGTCAAGGATCTCAAAAAGCACTACGGCGACGGTGATGCGCGCCTGACGGTACTCGATGGCATCGACACGTCCATCAATCGCGGCGAGATCTGCGTCATGCTGGGACCCTCGGGCTCGGGCAAGTCGACCTTTCTCAACCTGATCGGCGGCCTGGAGGATGCCGACGGCGGCTCCATCATGGTGGACGGCTGCGACCTCACGGTGCTCAAGCCTGCCGACCTGGGCGAGTATCGCCGCCGTGAGCTGGGCTTTGTCTTCCAGTTCTACAACCTGGTGCCCGACCTCACCATCAAGGAGAACATCGAGGTCACGGCGCACCTGTCCAAAAACCCGCTCAATGTCGACAACCTGCTGCGTTCGCTGGGCCTTTACGAGCACCGCAACAAGTTCCCGCGCCAGGTCTCGGGCGGCCAACAGCAGCGCTGCGCCATCGGCCGTGCGCTCGTCAAAAACCCGGGCCTGCTGCTGTGCGACGAGCCCACGGGCGCGCTTGACTATAAGACGTCCAAGGAAATCTTGCAGCTCATGGAGGATGTCAACCGCACCTACGGCTGTACCATCATCATTGTCACCCACAATGCCGCCATCGCGCGCATGGCCAATCGCGTGCTGCGCCTGCGCGACGGGCACATCGTCGAGGATGAGCTCAACGAGTCGCCCGTCGCGGCCGCCGAACTCGATTGGTAGGCGGCGCCATGACACCTCTCGCAAAACGTCTCCCGCGCGAGCTGCGCCGCAATATCGGCAAGTACCTGGGCATCTTTTTGCTTATGTGCGGAAGCATCGCTCTCACCTCGGGCTTTTTGCTCGCAGCGCATTCCATCGGCTGCCTTATCGACGACATGCGCGATGCGTACACGATTGAGGACGGCCGCGTGACCACCTCCTTCGAGGTCACCAAAGACCAGCTCAAGGCCGCCGAGGACGCGGCCGACGACGTCGGCGGCGTCACGCTCTACAAGAATTTTTCCATCGACGCCATCATCAAAAAGACCGCCGGCGACGACGGCACCAAGCGCACGCTGCGCACCTATGCGCACCGCACCAAGGTCGATATCGCGTCCTACTGTGAGGGCAGGGAACCCAAGGCGGACGACGAGGTGGCCATCGACCGTGTCTTTGCCACCAATAACAACCTGTCCGTGGGCGATAAGGTCGAGCTTGAGGGCCGCACCTATACCATCTGCGGCATCATGACCCAGCCCGATAGCCAGGCGCTGTTCCTCAACAATTCGGACTTTACGGTGAACACCATCACCTATGGCGTGGCCGAGGTCACCGACGCCGGCTTTGCCGCGCTCGAGGATGCCGGCGGCGCGCCTGCCTACACCTACTCCTTTACCTTTACCGATCGCGACCTCCCCACCGCGGATCGCATCGATGCGGAGCAGGATATGGTCGAGGCGCTGACCGATGCCGATGCGCGCGTGGACGATCTGGTCGATGCCGATTCCAATCAGGGCATTGGCTATGCGCGCGATGACGTGGACGGCGACTCCATGATGTGGATGACGCTGCTCGACATCATCATCGTGATCATGGCGTTCGTCTTTGTGGTCCTCACCGACGCCACCATTGAGGAGGAGAGCGCCATCATCGGCACGCTGCTCGCCAGCGGCTATCGTCGACGCGAGATCGTGCTGCACTACCTTGCGCTTCCCGCCATCGTGGGCGTGGTCGCGGCGCTATTGGGCACTGCGCTCGGCGTTGTGTTCTTTACCGAGCCCATGCGCAGCCTCTATTACGGTTCGTACAGCCTGCCGCCCTTCCAGGTGTACTGGAGCTGGGAGATCTTTGTGAAGTGCGCCGTGGTTCCCGCCGCCGCGCTCATCCTCATCACGCTGGTGGGTCTGCTTCGCAAGATGGGCAAGACGCCGTTGCAGTTCCTTCGTCACGAGACGAGTGGCAAATCGGGCACCAAGCGCGGCCTGCAGCTGCCGGAGCGCATGGGTTTTGTTTCCCGCTTCCGCCTGCGTATCTTCCTGCGCAATCTGGGCAACTTCGCCACGCTCTTCGTGGGCATTGCGTTTGCGTCGCTGCTGCTGCTCTTTGGCCTGGCGATTCTGCCCACGATGACGCACTATGCGGACAACCTCGAGACAGGCCTGGTTGCCGAGCACCAGTACACGCTCAAGGCGCCGCTGGAGCTCGAGGGTACTGCCGAGGAGCGCGAGCAGTGGTCGGCACTCGGGCGCTTACAGTCGGTTGACGGCGCGCTGCTTTCCGCCGCTCAGGATGCCGATGACGAGCTTGACGACGCGGCCGATGCGGCGCAGACAGCAGCCGATGCCGCGACTAGCGCTCCGTCTGCCGAGAGCCTGGCCGCGGCGCAGGACGCGCTTGCCAAGGTCCAGGATAAGAAGGATGCGCTCTACGCGTGCCTTGACGATCTTGCCGATGCCCTCGGCTGCGACCGCGACGAGGCTATCGACCTGATCGACAAGGCCTCTAAGATCGACACCGACAACGACGACATCCACCCGGTCAACACGATCGACAACGGCGCGGGCGCAATCGCACAGGCCGAGAAATACGCTGTTTACCAGCTGCAATACGATCGCGGCGACGGAAATGGCGAGGAGACGATTTCCGTCTACGGCATCTCGCCCAACTCGCGCTATTGGAAAGACCTCAACGTCGGCGATGGGCGCGTCGTCTTTGGCGGCGGCCTGCTCGACAAGTTTGGCTGGAGCGAGGGCCAGAAGGTCACGCTCATCGACAAGTACGAGGGGGAGCATTATTCCCTTGAGTACGCGGGCAAGGACTGTGCTTGGGGCTCCAAGTCGGACATGAATATCTATATGAGTATCGACGACTTTAACGAGCTGTTCGGCAACGACGCCGCCTACTTTAACGGCTATGTGAGCGACGAGAAGCTCGACCTCGATGCTCGTTACTTTGCCGGCGACACCACGCCCGACGACATGCGGGCCGTGGGCGACCAGTTCATCGGCATGATGAGCAAAATGATCGGAATGATGATCGGGCTCGCGGTGTTTATCTTCCTGCTGTTTATGTACCTGCTGACCAAGGCGGTGATCGACCACAGCGCCCGTTCGATCAGCTACATGAAAGTCTTTGGCTATCGCGATAGCGAGATCTCGCATCTGTACATCCGCTCGATCACGCTGTGCGTGGCGGCGTCGCTCGTGCTGAGCCTGCCGGTCATTATTGGCTCGCTCACGGCCATCTTCCGCTCGATGCTGCTCGCCTACAACGGCAATATCGAGATCTACGTGCCCGCTTGGTCCATGGC